>NZ_RSCK01000007.1:0-174673 GCF_003991895.1 Chroococcidiopsis cubana SAG 39.79 | reverse complement strand
CAACTACCAACTACCCGTTACCAACTACCCATTACTAATTTCTGTTTACATTGTTACCAAAAACTTTAATTTATATCAAGATTTGATGAATTTTTTTCAGAAAAGGGTCTATGCTCACAGATACAGGAGCAGCTAGACAAAATCTTTGCGAAATTAGGTGCGATCTCATTTGATCGCAGTTTGGGTGGGGAGTGGAGTTAACTTTGTCAAACTTCGCTAATGAGTCACTAGATTTAATTCCTCTTTAACAGCAGGAGATTTATATGACCCAAGAACATGCTGCCCGCTTTTTTAAAGCCGTACTGCAAGACGACGCATTGCAAGCTAGACTTAAGGCTACAACTGAACCAGAAGCTTTCATTCAGATTGCATCTGAACGAGGATACAAATTCACAGTTGCTGAATTGGATGCTCAAATTAGCAAGTTAACTCCTGAAGAGATGGCTGCGGTAATCAACCCAGGAATTTCCCCACGACGGCGTTTAATGCCTAGATAATGTCCACTTGGAGAGACGTTACATATAACGTCTCTACTAACCGCTCTATGATACTTCTACTGGAGTTGGCGCAATCGCCTCTGGTTGCGATCGTCGAGCGATCGCCTCAATAAACCCCTTAAATAAAGGATGGGGCGTACTAGGGCGAGATTGAAACTCTGGGTGAAATTGGCAGGCAATGAAAAATGGATGGCTGGGTAGTTCGATAATTTCTACCAAGCGTCCATCGGGGGAAGTGCCACTAATGACGTATCCCGACTCCAAAAATAGGTTGCGGTAGGCGTTGTTAAATTCGTAGCGATGGCGATGGCGTTCGTAAATTAGGGGCTTTTGATACAGTGCGTGCGCTAGGGTATTGGGTGTGAGACTGCAAGGATATAACCCTAGCCGCATGGTTCCACCTAAATCGACGACATCTTGCTGTTCTGGCAAAAGATTTATTACGGGATATTGACAATTAGGGGCAAACTCTGCGCTGTGGGCATCTTCCAAACGTGCAACATGACGCGCCCATTCAATTACAGAACATTGCATTCCCAAACACAAACCGAGGAACGGAATTTGATGTTCGCGGGCGTATTCTACAGCGGCAATTTTGCCATCTACACCGCGCACGCCGAAGCCTCCAGGGACGACGATACCATGAACGCCCTGCAGTAAAGCGTCTGCCCCTTCTATTTCTAAATCTTCCGAGTTGATCCAACGCAGGTGTAATTCGCCATTTGTCGCGATCGCTGCATGGCGCAAAGCTTCTACTACCGATAGATAAGCATCGTTTAAACGCACGTACTTACCAACAATGGCAACTTCAACTTGGTGAGTGGGGTTGGCTTGTCGTTGTACTATAGTTTGCCATTGCGAGAGATCGGGCTGGCGTTGTCCGAGTTGCAGCAATTCTATGGTTTGCTGTGCCAGCCCTTCTGTTTCTAAAGTTAAGGGGACTTCATAGATACTGCTGGCATCTTGACAGCTAATGACGCATTCAACAGATACGTCACAAAATTCAGCCATTTTTGCTTTTAGACCGTCGGGTAGGGGGCGATCGCTGCGACAGACTAAAATATCTGGTTGAATCCCGATCGACCGCAACTCTTTAACAGAATGTTGTGTCGGTTTGGTTTTCATTTCCCCAGCCGAAGGAATCCAGGGAACGAGGGTAACGTGCATGTACAAGACGTTTTGTCGCCCTACATCCTTACGAAACTGGCGAATTGCTTCGAGAAATGGTAGCGATTCGATGTCTCCCACCGTACCGCCAATTTCGGTAATGACGACATCGGGATTCGTATTTTTGGCAACGCGCTGAATCCTTTCTTTAATTTCATTCGTAATGTGGGGAATGACTTGTACTGTTCCCCCCATGTAATCACCACGCCGTTCTTTATTAATTACTGCCTGATAAATTGAACCAGTCGTGACGCTATTGAGGCGCGACATGGAAGTATCAGTAAAGCGTTCGTAGTGTCCTAAGTCTAGATCTGTTTCCGCGCCATCTTCGGTGACAAAAACTTCCCCATGTTGAAAGGGACTCATCGTACCTGGATCGACATTAATATAGGGGTCGAGTTTGAGAATAGAAACTGAATAATCTCGCGATTTGAGCAGCCGTCCCAAGCTTGCCGCTACAATACCCTTACCAATGCTGGAGACTACGCCACCAGTCACAAACACAAATTTAGTCATAGTAGTTTTTCTTAATCTTGGGCAACTTCCAGCCATTCACCCCGATAATTGTGACATATTCTTGAGGGGGAAGGGAGAAGTTAAAAGTCAAAAGTTGAAAGTCAAAATCCCCGACTCCCCACTCCTGTACAGGCGGATTTATTAAGCATACTTATTAGATAACAGGTATTCTAGGTAAACCCGCCCCTACGATACCCTATTCTCCTATTTTGGCGTGAAAAAACTTTTCGGATTATTCTTTCTCGGAACTATCTTTGTCCTGCTTATGGTACGTCCAGTTGGGGCAGAACAGCAACTATCAGTAGTGTATCCCCCTGCTAACCATCAAACAGTAGCCGATCGCATCTTTTTGGTAGGAACAGCGCCGCCAACGGGTAAAGTTTTGGTTAACGGTAAACCGATAGAACGCAGTCGCGCCGGACATTTTGCCCCTAGTTTTCCCTTGCGAGTCGGGGAGAATACTTTTATATTGCAATATCAAGATCGACAGGTGCAACTAAAGGTACAGCGACAAGATACAACCCCCGTACCACCTGTAGGATTGGCATTTGGTAAAGATTCCTTGACTCCTAATGTCGATATTGCCAGAATGCCAGGGGAACTGGTTTGTTTTAGCGCGATCGCACCTCCTCAATCTACAGTTTCCGTTCAATTAGGCAAAGATAACATTCGCCTTTTCCCTCAAATACAACAAGTCCAACTGCCTGCTAACTCTGCACTTTTAACCGGACGAAATCAGCCAACTCGACAATTAACATCTGGGCAATATCAAGGTTGTACCACTCTACCAGAATTAGGGAATTTCGTAGATGGCAATAATACTATTACTAGCGGTTTCACTCCTAGTTCTGGAATTCAACCACAGTTTCAACTAATATTAAACGGTCAAACCGTGACTCAACCAAGTCCAGGTAAAGTTACAGTTCTCTCACCTGCAAATTTAGAAGTCGTCGAAGTCACGGCAAATGAGGGAGTAGCGCGAACTGGTGCGAGTACCGACTACTCTCGCCTCACACCTTTACCCAAGGGTACGCGGGCAGCAGTTACAGGGAAAGAAGGAGAATGGCTGCGCTTAGATTATGGCGGTTGGATTAATAGTAAGGAAACCAGAACTATACCAGGAGCAATCCCACCGCGATCGCTCATTCGGAGTGTCAGCGCCCGTCGCGTACCTGGGGCAACAGAAATCGTATTTCCGCTACAAGTCCCCGTACCCGTAAGCATACAGCAGGGCGATCGCACCTTAACACTAACTCTATATAATACCACCGCTCAAACAGATACAATCCGCCTCGACGACGATCCCACAATCTCTCGCCTCGATTGGCAGCAAGTCACACCCAATCGCTTGGAATATATTTTTAACCTCAAATCCCAACAGCAATGGGGTTATAAATTGCGCTACGAAGGAACGAGTTTGGTGTTGACACTGCGTCATTCTCCTAAAATTCAAAATTCAAAATTCAAAATTCAAAATTCAAAATTCCAAGTTTCCGACTCCCGACTCCCCTGTACGGGCGCACAGCAGTGCGCCCCTACCGACTCTCCTCTTTCTGGAATCAAAATTCTCCTCGATCCCGGACATGGAGGGAAGGAAACTGGGGCATTAGGACCAACGGGTTATCCTGAAAAAGATATCAATTTATTAATCTCTAAATTAGTTCGGGAACAGCTAGAAAAACGAGGCGCGGAAGTTTACCTGACGCGGGAGGAAGACGTAGATTTATCGTTACCAGATCGAGTAGACATAATCGATAAAATTGAACCCGCGATCGCAATTTCTCTACATTACAATGCTCTACCAGATGCAGGTGATGCCATGAAAACGCAAGGATTAGCTGCCTTTTGGTATCATCCCCAAGCACACGATCTCGCCAGTTTTTTACATAGTTATTTAGTCCAAAAACTGAACCGCCCAGACTACGGACTGTACTGGAACAATCTCGCTTTAACTCGTCCCGCTTCAGCCCCAACAATCTTATTAGAGTTAGGCTTCATGATTAACCCCCACGAATTTGAATGGATCGTCAACCCGCAAGCACAACAACAACTAGCCAGCGCGATCGCCCAAGGAATAACACAATGGTTTAGTAATATTGAGATAAACTCTTAGCCTTCTTCTTTGCGCCTCTGCGTCTTGGCGCGACAAAAAAACTAAAACTTAAGTTTTTAACTTTTAACTTTTAACTTTTGACTTTCCCAAAAGGCTTGCTGAATCCGCATCTAAAAACAATGTTGCCTGAGCTTGACTTCTAAGTATAGTAGCAGGACAACTCGTAGCGATCGCACCTTCTAAAGACTGCTGTACTGCTTGAGCTTTATGTTTCCCAAGAGCAAAACAAAATATCTTGTGTGCTAAACAAATTGCTGGAATTGTTAATGTAAAAGCGTATTGCGGTACGGCTGCAATATTATTAAAATAACCTTGGTTAACTTGTTGCTGACGAGTAGATAATTCTAACTTTACAAGTTTTATATAGTCAGGATCTTGAAAATCTGCTACTGATGGTTCGTTAAAAGCTAAGTGTCCGTTGCCTCCCATTCCCAAACAACATAGATCGATAGGCTGAGACAATAATAACTTAGTATAGCGATCGCATTCTGCTAGCGGTTGTACGGTATCGCCATCAATATAGTGAAATGCTGCTGGATGAACTTTCTCTTCGACTCTTTCGCACAAGTAACGCCGAAAACTCGCCGGATGGTTAGCATCAATTCCTAAGTATTCATCCAGATGGAAAAAGACAATTCGTGACCAGTCTATCTCACCTAAATTTACCAATTTTGAGAGAAATTCAATTTGAGAATTGCCAGTTGCTAATATTACCCTAGCAGTCTCTTGCTGCGTCAGTAAGTTTTGTAAATAGCGTTGCGTAATTTTAGCTGCGTCTGTGGTAAGTTCATCAGCGCGATCGTACAAACGTACTGTCAGCGCATCTACTGGCAAAATTTTAGCGAGTGTGTCGGTTTGGAAGTTGTGAGGAAGATCGGACATTTAAACAGCCTGACAAGCGTACCGCCACTTTATAACAATCCTCAACAATTTTTCAAGCTCGTTCGCTACCGTACGAATTAACTAATAGCTCGAACTTAATTTGTTTATGCCGAAATAGTGCTGCTTGACAAATTGCTAGAGGCGCAGTTTCACCGTAACCCCAAACACCATTTGGGATAAAGCTAGCAACAAAAGGTAATCCTGGTAAGGAATGTTCCTCAACTCGAAATAACTCAAAGTGAGGTGCATCTGAATTTTCTAAATCCCAAGCCACTAATTCTAATGCAGCTCTGATGTCTGTAGAATAGGGACGCACGAAAAGGTTGAATTTTTCTGCTATTAAACTATCTAGATCTGCTAAAGAGTCAACCTTAATTGTTTCTAAATCTTCAGGTTGTAATTCCGTTAGTTCAAATGTTTCTTCCATATTATTTACTACTAGCTTTAGTTTGGTATAATTTGATATAGCAAATACAAGCAAGGCTTATTGATAGGAGAATGTAGAGGATAGATTGCTAAAAAGCAATCCCCCTACAGAGTGATTTTGCTAGCAATATTCTGTGGAAAAAGCTGAGAATGTAGAGACGCTATGCGTACGCCTCTACAAACACCTGTACAGGACTTATATTTCTGCTACTGCTCTTTCAATTAACCGTCGTGCTAATGTTTGGGTTCCTGTATGTTCGTAATAATTGGTCGAGACATCGAGAAAAGCAGCAAGGTAGTCTAATTTATCGTCAGCAACTTCCATAAAACCTTGTAGATTGCTCACGACTTTCTGCGGTGTCAACCCACGAGAAACAACTAAATCGTTCATCCAACCCGTGACAGAGTTGAAACTTTCACCGATAAAGTTCAACTTACTGGCGGAATTATTTCCTGGAATGTCGCTATTAATATTTTGGAAAGTAGAGCTTTGCTCTAATTCTTGGGGACTCGTTTTATCTAAAGTTGCTAAAGCCTTTTGGATAAAATCAGAACCAAAAGGAATCAATCCATCGACGCAAACTAAGGCTACCATGCGCATCAAGGATTCACCACTGTAATCTGCCAGGGAAGTAACGAAATCACCAATACTATCGCCAGGAATACCATTAATTTGACAAAAAGCTAGCAACTCGACGACTAATTTTAAAGTTAGGTCGATAGTTTGAGCTTTATCAGCTTTAGGAGTGACTTTATTTAAGAAACCCAAAAGCGGAATTTTTTCCCCTACCTTATTCGCAAAAGCTGCTGCACCCAAGGCTTTATCGGTTCTATCTACAGTTTGATATAACCACATCGCCCTCTGATATCCTTGAGAGCGATCGTTGTAGAGATAGATAGCCCGTTCGCCAACTTGTTGAATGATACTTTCGTCAGTTTCGCCTGTAACGGTACGAATTGTATTTTCAAAACCAACTAAATTATTCCACTGCCCGGGAATCACAAAATCGAGCGATCGCAGCATGGAAACGGTTAGATTATTAGTGGGAAGTTCGTCCACTAATTGAATAATTGACTTGCTCACAATATTCTCCTTATACGCTAATAGTTAATAGTCAATGGTTAAGAGAAAAGTACAATTAACAATTAACAATTAACTATCGACATTTATTGCAATTTTGAGAGTCCATTGAGGTTGAATTTCTTTAACCACGCTTCGCGATCGCTAGCTGTAAAGGATGGATCGCGAGATAAAACTTTAACTTGATAGCGATCGCCGACTAATACTGCTGTTTGTGTCGTACCAACTTCTACGGCGGGATAACCGTTAATTTGTTTTGTACTCGTCTTAAATTTTGCTGCGGCAGTGGGCAAGCTTGTAGTATCAGAAATAGACAGCATTGCCAGATCTTTACCACCTCTTTTCAATTTTGCCTCAGCAAAACCTTTTTTCTCTTGGGTATAAACTCGTTGAAATTCACCGCTCGCAGCTGGGAAAAATCGATTGAACTCGCTGCCTTGAGTCGCTTCTTTGACTACTGCTTGACCGCTTTTTTGCCGATTGCTGACCTGTTGTGCTTGGTCAAACCGCCCTGGAGTTTCTGTAGCCGTACATGCTGTAGTAAATAGTAACAATGACAGCATTAACGCCACTAAAATTTTACGCCCTTGACGAAAAAACATAACGCCTCCTGCTCGATGCTTTACACTTATCATTTATTCTGGCGATCGCTTGCTTTAGTTTCGGAAGATTTTAGATGCGTTGGGCAATGACAGCGTAAAACGGATCTTTCACACCGACACCCAACCACTGAATGAAATTATTAGTGCCGGACTGATGGGTAATAACTTCGGGTTCGGAGAATCCTGGTATGGCTTGAAAATACTGTTTGACTAATTCTACCCGGCTCGACTCCGTTCCATCGCGCCAAGCTTGAATTGCTTTTTGGTAAAACATGCGGTTGGAAAAGCTGATGATAACAATTCCGCCCGGTTTCAGAATCCGATGAATCTCGTTAAACACTGCTTCTGGATACTGCAAGTATTGTATCGAAACAGTATTCAATACTGCGTCGAAATCTTGGTCTGGTAGCGGAAATTTAGGATTCTGATTCAAATTTTGCACGAAATAATGATGCAATCGAGGATTACGGGCTAGTTCCTCTTCATTCATCCCGTGTCCCTCTACATGAGCAAACTCCATTTCCTCTGGAAGGTGGGACACCCAGCTACTCATCATGTCGAAAATTCGGGTGTGGGGTTTGAGGCGTTCTCGATATAACTGAGTCAGTTGTTGAATAAAATTATCGTCTACATGGGTGACAAATCGCGGAAAAGAATAGAACTGCTGGTCGTTGGTATCGTCTAACTTGATCCGGTCGTGAGGGCGCAAAATCATAATTCGAGCGTTTAAATACCTCTACTCTTCTCAGTTTAGAAAAAATTACGAAGTGTAAAGCTATTCTTCCACCCATTTCTAACTAACGAATCGGGTTGTGGACGGTAACTAATTTCGTTCCATCAGGGAATGTTGCCTCTATCTGGACTTCATGCAACATCTCCGGTACTCCTTCCATGACTTCATCTCGCATCAGGAGAGTTGCGCCAAAACTCATCAACTCGGCGACAGTACGTCCTTCTCGCGCCCCTTCTAGAATAGCGGCAGAAATATACGCCACTGCCTCTGGATAGTTTAGTTTTAGTCCTCTAGTTTTACGGCGTTCTGCTACCAAAGCAGCGGTGAAGATGAGTAGTTTATCCTTTTCCTGCGGCGTAAGTTGCATTGAGTGTCCTTTTTATTGTTGCCAAACTCTAGGTAAACAGCTAGACCTGTCTAATAATGATAAGCGTAGTAACTGCCACACAGATGTAAACCAGTTTCGCACCTCAATTGAACTAGAGCCACGGTAGCGACATAATAATCCATGTGGAAGGCGAGTGACTCCATAATTAGTAATTGGTATGGTTGTAGAGACGTTACATGTAACGTCTCTACACTTTGTTACTAACTCCGGTGAGACTTCGCATCCGATCCAGGTAAGGCTGGCGACAATAGAATGTCCGGCTAAACCGTGGGGACTGTTGAGAATTGCTTCTTCTCCTGGCAACCATTGTCGGTCGATCCATAAAGGTTGTCCTTGTTGCCAGACTTCGGTATACGATCGCCATTCTCCTTGTAAAAATCTTTCGCCTCTAGCGCTGCGTCCAAATCTGGTAATTTCCCAACCCAACCAGCTAGCACCTGGGGCTAGTTCTACGCGCAAGTCTTGACGATAATTTGCGCCGTTAAAGACAATTGTTTCTTGGGGCAACCACTCCAAACAAGCACCTTCATCAATCTGAATCTCGACTATTTGTCTAGCTTGTAAGCCGTTGCTGCGATAAATTTTACTCGCTGCTGTTGTCGTGACTAAAGCTTGCGATCGCGGTTGGAGTTGCAGGTTAATGGAAAGGCAATCGCCCCCCACAATTCCCCCAGCCGTGTGCAAGATAGCAGTATGGCATATGTCTCCTTCTGGGTAAAACGGACGCTGCACTTTTAACGGTGCTTGAACGCGATCGCTTATTGGTTGTGTCTTACCGTTGCGCAGAGCATACACGATATCTAAATTGCCATGCCAGGTAGAAGGAATATTTTTGGCGATCGCAGTATCTTGATACATAGATTACCTACCCTCCTCAAATGGCTGATATTTTCCTCCCAGTGCTTCTACAATCGTTTGCGTATTTGCTACCATCATTTTGATATACGAATCTCCATTACTACCAGCAGCGCCGATCGAGTCAGAGTAGAGTTGGCGCGGTGCTAATTTGACTCCCGCTTCCTGAGCAACAGTAGTAATTAAAGCAGGGTTAATTGTGGTCTCGGCAAAGATAGCGGGAACTCCAGCTTTTTTCACAGCTTCGACTAATTTTTGGATAGTTTGGGCGCTGGGTTGTTCTTCCGTACTGATCCCAATTAGAGTCCCGGCGATCGCCATTCCATAGGCGCGACCGAAGTATTGAAATGCATCGTGCGTCGTAACTAATTTTCGTCGTTCTATGGGGATGGTTTGAATTTGCCGAGTCATCCAAGTATCTAATTCCTGCAACTGGGCGATCAGTTGTGCGGCATTTTGGGTAAACTTCTCTTTATCTTCCGGTGACAATTCAATCAAAGCGTCGCGAATTCGGTTCACCATTTGAATTGAATTTTCCACATCGCCCCAAACATGAGGATCGGGGACAATTTCCCCTTTGCCTTTATCTAGCTGTAAAGGTTTCACAACTTCCCCTACAGCCAATTTACGCCCTTTCAATCCTGCTGCATTCATCAGCTTAATTAGTCCTGGCTCCAAATTGTAGCCGTTATACAAAATCAAGTCCGCATCTTCCAATGCCTGACTATCGGCTGGGACTGGTTCGTAAACGTGGGGATCGTCCCCTGGCTTCAAAATTCCCCGCAGTTGAATTTCTTCTCCTCCTAGCCGTTCTGCCAAATCGTTAATGATGGTGCTAGTCGCCACGACTTGCGGCTTTTCTGTCCCCGGAGAGGTGCGGCTTGCATCTGGTTGGCTACAACTAGATAGAAGGGCAAGAGGCAACAAACAAAGGAGAAGTCGTAAGTCGTAAGTCGTAAGTCGGAAGTAATTTTTCTCCCTTGTCCCCCTTGTCTCCCTTGTCTCCCTTGTCTTCCTTGTCTCCCTTGTCCCCCTTGTCTCCCTTGTCTCCCTTGTCTCCCTTGTCCCCCTTGTCTCCCTTGTCTCCCTTGTCCCTCTCAGCCCTCTTCCCCCGACTCCCGATTCCCGACTCCCGACTCCCTTATCATTACGCCCGCTTATCATCAACATTATTTCCTTTTATAGATGTTTTCATATTCTTTTCATTTTTACAGTATGCTCAAAGTAGACAAAAAAAGTTAGTGTTATGAAAACTTTTAATTTGAAACTCCAGCCCAGAATAAATACTCATGGGTTTGTGCCAACTGCTGCGAACGTACAGAAAATGGATATGAATATCGCCAGCGCCGCAAATATTAATATCAGCCATTTAGGGGTGCAGTACCGCACGCAGGAAGCACTACGCGATGTTAACTGTACGGTGCGACCTGGAAGGCTGACCGGAGTTTTTGGTCCAAATGGTGCGGGTAAAAGTACTCTGATCAAAGCAATGTTGGGACTGGTTCCTCTGTCTAGTGGTAACGTGCTTTATCAGGGAAAGCCTTTGGTGCAGCAGTTGGAAAAAGTTGCATACGTTCCCCAGCGATCGCAAATTGACTGGACTTATCCTGCTACGGTGTGGGATGTGGTGATGATGGGCAGAGTCAAGAAAACGGGTTTATTTCAGCGTTTTTCTACTGTCAGTCGTAAAGTCGCCCAATCTGCATTAGAACGGGTGGGAATGGACGCATATAAAAATCGTCCCATCGGACAGCTATCGGGAGGACAACAGCAACGGGTATTTTTAGCACGGGCTTTGACTCAAGAAGCCGAAATCTTTTGCTTTGACGAACCATTAGTAGGAATTGACCAAAAAACCCAAACTGTAATTTTTGATGTTTTCCACGAATTAGCCCAAGCTAGAAAAATCGTATTAGTTGTGAATCATGACTTGGGAGAATCGATTCAGCACTTTGACGATTTGATTTTGCTCAATCGCGAGATAATTGCTACAGGCGATCGCGTTTCAGTGTTAACTGAAGATAATCTTTATCGCGCCTACAGTGGTAAGGTGATGTATTTTAGTGGAACTGCTGCTTGATGCTTGAGGCACTCATTGAGCCGTTGCAGTATGGATTCATGCAGCGATCGCTGATTGTGGCGATTCTTGTTGGTTTATTGTGTGCTGTCGTCGGCAGTTACTTGATGGTACAACGCTTAGCTTTGTTGGGAGATGCCATCAGTCACTCTGTCCTGCCAGGACTCGCGATCGCCTTTTTAGTTGGGGCAAATATTTTTGTTGGGGCGTTTATTGCTGGGGTAATTAGTACGCTGCTGATTGCTTGGATACGCACGCGATCGCCAATTAAAGAAGATGCAGCGATGGGAATAGTATTTTCAGCTTTTTTCGCCTTGGGAATTACCTTAATCACGACAATTCAGAAGCAAAATAAAATCGATCTGAATCACTTTTTATTTGGCAATATTCTCGGCGTGACATTTGATGATGTCCGCGATACGGCAATTATTGCCACTGTAGTATTAATTGTTGTTTTCCTCTTATACAAAGAACTCCTATTTTACACTTTCGATCCGCTAGGCGCTCAAGCTGCTGGCTTACCAGTGAATCAGCTAAATTTTGGTTTGATGTTGTTAATTGCTTTAACAATTGTCGCCAGCATGAAAGCAGTAGGCGTGATTTTAGTATTATCCCTCCTCATTACACCTGGGGCAACAGCTTATTTACTAGTCACTCGCTTGCATCAAGTGATGATTTTAGGTGCGGCGATTGGGATTGTTTCTAGTATTAGCGGCATGTATCTCAGTTACTTTTTTAACTTACCATCCGGTCCCGCGATCGTTTTAGTTGTTTCGGGATTATTTGCCTTAGCTTTTTTATTCAGTCCCAATTATGGGGTTTTTATGCGTTGGCGACAAGTGAAAACCAAGCAGTTGAGTAATGAATAATAGTAGAGTCAATTCTATCATTTGAATAATATATATCTTATAGGAGCGGACGGTTATGCGTCCCTACCTATGATATGTTCGTAATTGGTAATTGCTATACGAGCATTTTTTTATACTCTAGGTAAGATACATGGCTGACATTGTCGATATTGCTGTTGGTGCGGGTTCTTTCAATACTTTAGTAGCGGCAGTACAAGCAGCAGGGTTAGTAGACACCCTCAAAAGTCCTGGTCCCTTCACGGTGTTTGCACCTAACGACGAAGCATTTGCACAACTACCACCTGGAACTATTCAAACCTTACTACAAAACATTCCTCAATTAGCAAGAATTTTAACTTTCCATGTTGTTTCTGGTAAGTTGATGCAAGCTGACTTAGCAAAAGTCGATTCTGTCATTTCGGTGGAAGGTTCGCCAATTCCGATTAATTGTACTGATGGCTTTGAAGTCAAAAATGCCACAGTATTAGCACCAGATATTGAAGCTGATAACGGCGTGATTCATGTAATTAACCGCGTGATTTTAATGGGGTAATTTATATCTGTAGAGACGTTACATGTAACGTCTCTACATCAGGCGATCGACGTTTTAATATCCGCAACCAACTCATCAATTCTTTCTTTAGTCGTTCCCCAAGAACACATAAATCTTACACCACCAGCACCGATAAAAGTGTAGAATTGCCAGTTTTTAGCACGTAATTGATTAATAGTATGTTCTGATAACTGCACGAAGACACCATTAACTTGCCTGGGAAATAGAATTTCTACACCTTCAATGTTTAAAAGTTGATTTTCTAAATATTCCGCACATTCATTAGCGTGACGCGCATTTCTTAACCAAGCACCTGTTTCTAATAAACCCAGCCAAGGTGCGGAAATAAATCGCATTTTTGATGCTAATTGTCCCGCTTGCTTGCAGCGATAGGCAAAGTCTTCTGCTAAGCTTTTATTAAAGAAGATAATTGCTTCACCCATTGCCGTACCGTTCTTCGTTCCGCAAAAACACAAGACATCAACCCCACTTTTCCAGGTAATTTCTGCTGGAGTTTTATTCATTGCGACGACAGCATTGGCAAAGCGTGCGCCATCCATGTGGATTTTTAAGTTGTATTTTTGGGCAACTGCTTTAATTGCTAAAAGTTCGTCGATAGAATATAAAGTTCCTAATTCTGTAGCTTGTGTCAAGCTAATAACTTTAGGTTTGGGAAAGTGAATATCTGCACGTTTGCTGACAATCGCTTCTACTGACGCTGGGTTTAGCTTACCCACTTCGCCTTTTGCTAGTAATAACTTAGAACCATTAGAAGCAAATTCTGGCGCGCCGCATTCATCGGTTTCAATATGTGCGACTTCGTGACAAATGACACTGTGGTAAGACTGACAAAGTGCAGCTAGAGAGAGTGAATTAGCAGCCGTGCCGTTAAAGACGAAGAATACTTCGCAGTCAGTTTCAAAGATTTGCCGAAAATAATCTGAGGCTTTTTGCGTCCATTCATCGTTACCATATGCAGGCGAACTTCCTGCATTCGCTTTCAGCATATATTCTAAGGCTTCTGGGCAAATTCCAGAGTAGTTATCGCTGGCAAATTGTTCTGGATTGTTTACCATAATCTATCTACATAATTATTGTTTTTTGCATCGATCGCAATGTCCGCAACCTGAAGATGGTAATTCTTGACTGAAACCAAAACATTTTAACAAATACTGCCAGCGACACTGTTTCGTTGTAAGATACTGACTCATCTGCTGTACGGCAAGAAATTGTTTAGGTGGCTTTAGTTTAATTGGTTGACGGATCGTGTAATGAAATGGATCTTGCCAATCTAACAAATTGGCACTGTGGAGGAGAGATAACGCAATCGCACCATCAGAAAATTTGCGTGCTACAGCTTCTACTTCTCCCTTCACTGAAAGTTTTTTTGCTAATTGCTGTGCTGATAAATATTGCGATCGCATTTTATTTTCAAAAAACTGCTGACGCTGCTTATCTTCTGGATCTAGCCATCCTGTAGGTTCGCTAATTAACGTCAATGCAATACTCGGTTTTCCATCTCTGCCAGCACGTCCAACTTCCTGTACGTATTCTGATAATAATAAGGGAGAGTGGAAATGTATCACCCATCTCACGTTAGGTTTATTAATCCCCATACCGAACGCGCTAGTACAAACAACAAATTGCATTTCTCCATTCAACCAGCTAGCTTCAATTCTACGACGTTCTGCTGGACTCAAACCTGCATGATAAGCCGCAGTAGTATATCCTTGTTGCATTAACCATTCTGCTAAACTTTCGCTATCGCGGCGCGTACGCACGTAAACTAACCCAGCTTCCCCCTGTTGTGACTGAATAAATTTCTCTAATTGTTGTTTCCGTCCTCTTGGTGTCCAAACTATTTTTACCTGAAGCTGGAGATTGGAACGGTAGGGATTTTGACGAAAAATAGCTGGTTGTTGTAGTTGTAAGACTTGCTGAATTGTTTGCTGAGTTGTCGGATCTGCTGTTGCTGTAAAAGCCGCGATCGCAATTTTTGCTCCAACTGGTTTAGACTGAAGTAAAGCCGATCGCACTGTACCTAAACGGCGATAAGCTGGACGAAATGTATCGCCCCATTGAGATAAACAGTGAGCTTCATCTAAAATTAGACTATCAATTTTTAATTGTGGTTGAGATAGCCTTTCCCAAATCGGTTTACTGAGTAAAGTTTCTGGCGATAAATAAAGTAGTTTTAACTGTTGCCGTTCTAATTGTTGTAGAGTTTCAAAACGACTATCCTTTGGTAACTCACTGTGTAATAAAGCAGCTGGAAGATGGCGATCGCGCAATTCTTTAACTTGGTTTTCTATCAACGCTACTAGAGGAGAAACAACTATAGTTAACCCTGTTTGTAGTAGCGCTGGAAGTTGAAAACAAATTGACTTACCTCCACCTGTAGGCATAATTATCAAAGCATCTTGCCCTGACAATATACTACGAATAATTTCCCCTTGGGGTGGACGAAAATCTGCATATCCCCAGATTTTTTGTAAGGTAGCGCGAATATGTTGCCCAGATTCAGAGTCATTCATTGTTGTTCAGCAATTTTTTGACTCTGAATATAACTGTTAGTTGGTGAGGAAGCGATCGGTAATTTCACTGTAGAGACGTTACATGTAACGTCTCTACATTTATTAGGGGATTAAAGGGAGATCTAGCCCCCCTTTTTTAAGGGGGGTTGGGGGGATCTCAACCACCCACCGCGATCGCTTCCTTACTCAATTTCTCATAAGCTGCCAAAATAATTTCCTCAGTTTCTGCCCAACCGATACACTGATCTGTCACTGAGATACCATATTTCAATTTTGACAAATCGCAAGGAATTGACTGATGACCCTCATACAAATGAGATTCTAACATCATTCCTAGAATTGATGTATTTCCTTCTACAATTTGCTCGATCGCGTCGTTCAAAGCCACAGTTTGTAATTTGTAGTTTTTGTTCGAGTTACCGTGACTGCAATCGATGACAATTCGTGGTGGTAAACCTGCCTCTTTTAACTTTTCTTCTACTTTCTTAACATGGGCAATTTCGTAATTAGGTTTGCCACCACCACCCCGTAAAATAATATGACCGTAAGCATTTCCTTTTGTTTTGAAAACGCTCACTCGTCCTCTTTGATCGATCCCCAGAAAATTGTGTGGCGTACTTGCTGCATGGAGGGCATTGAGAGCAACTTGAATCCCCCCATCAGTCCCATTCTTAAATCCTACTGGCATTGATAGCCCGCTGGCAATTTCTCGGTGAGTCTGAGATTCAGTTGTTCTCGCCCCGATCGCCGCCCAAGACATGAGTTCGCTGATATACTGCGGTACGATTGGATCGAGTGCTTCTGTTGCCGCAGGAATACCCATTTCTGCTAGCTTTAATGATAAGCTCCGGGCTAAATGCAAACCTTTTTCAATATGGAAAGAATCATCCATATCGGGGTCGTTAATTAACCCTTTCCATCCTACTGTCGTGCGAGGTTTTTCAAAATACACGCGCATGATCAGCAGTAATTTATCTTGAACTTTATCTGCTAAATTTTTTAATTTCCCTGCATACTCTTCTGCTGCTGCAACATCGTGAATAGAACAGGGACCAACTACAATAAACTTTCTATTATCTATACCATCTAATATATTTTCTAATTCTTTCCGAAAGCGGAGGACAGTTTTTTCTGCTTTTTCCGTCAAGGGTAATTTTGTTTTTAATTCTTTCGGGGTAATTAAGATATGTGAATTATCAATGCGGATATCGGCAA
The DNA here is from genome assembly GCF_003991895.1 of Chroococcidiopsis cubana SAG 39.79. Classification (NCBI taxonomy): domain Bacteria; kingdom Bacillati; phylum Cyanobacteriota; class Cyanophyceae; order Chroococcidiopsidales; family Chroococcidiopsidaceae; genus Chroococcidiopsis; species Chroococcidiopsis cubana. Next base: position 158,186 of record NZ_RSCK01000007.1, on the reverse strand, counting down.
TACGATCGTGCATAGTAAAAATTACCTATTTTGAAGAACGACTACAGATAAAACCAATATTCAGTATAGTATTTTCTAAATAGAGGCAGACGAAACAATTTGGGAGAAAAACTCCCTTAAGCGTTCTAGATGGTCTAAAAAAAGACTACACCAGGAGCGATCGCGATTTCCACATCGCTGTCATTGTCTGTCATAAACCTAAACAGTAGCGCACGGCTGCCTCCACTTGCCAAATCAACGCCGGATCTCAAAATTGCGTAATCCTTCTGGTGTTTCGTACTCAACCGCCACGTCTTTAACAACAGCAGGCGGGTTTCCCTGGCGACACCACGCGATCGCCTCTTCTACTAATTCTCTCGTTCCTTCAAATACGGCTTCCACTCGTCCGTCAGGTAAGTTTCGCACCCAGCCATGTAACCCCATCTCAGCAGCCATCTCAGCCGTTGACATTCGGTAGCCTACTCCTTGAACTCTACCAGAAACGAATACATGGGCGCGAAGTCGATCTTGCATTATAAAGTCAAAAGTCAAAAAGCTGAGACACAGTATATCTGATGCTGGTTAATTGCATAGTGCAAAATTAGATATGCAATAGTTTAGAGCGACAAAAATGGCGCTAACTGAGAAGCTAACGCCAAACGAAGCCTTACTTGGTTCATTCTAAGCAAAAATGGTGCTGCAATCTAGCTCAAACTCAAGACGACGGTTTTAGTCATCATCATCGTCATCATCATCATCGTCATCGCGTTTACGGCTTCTATATCTGCGATCGTCATCGTCATCATCGTCGCGCCTTCTATACTCGCGATCGTCGTCTTTGTACCTGCGATCGTCATCGTCGTCATCATCGCGCCTTCTGGATGTGCGATCGCCATCATCATCGCGGCGGTCTTGCGGAAAGCCAGGAATATTTTTGAGAAAATCGCCTATCTCCATAAAAACTCCTTGGGAGATCGATTAAGAGTATTTTCTAACAACTTGTCTCGATCGAATCACAAGAATTTTTAATGGCACGGCGACAGTTTCATTCATCCGAACTTATAGGAATAAAACTTATAAATAGAGAGGATGTATTTATATATAGTTTTCCTATTGTATTGGTAAACTTCAAACGTAGTGCAAAAATTCACCTTACTACTAGAAACACATCTATTACTTGTATTGAAAGCTTTAGAGCTGCTGAAGTTGAGTCGCAAATTCTCTTCTTTTCTATTTATGAAATAGACAAAGTTGCTACAAGTTTCTATCTTAAAGTAGATTCTTGAGTTTAGTCGTTTGTTTTAGTCTGTAATCTATCTTAACAAATAACTTAGTCCTTTTTTCTACTGAGAAAGGGACTGTGATTCTATGTCTAAAAACTCTCTTAGATCGCCGAAAAAAAGTTTGAAATCGCTCGATTGGCTCAATTTCTTCCTTGCTGACGTGCGGGATGGAGTCGGACCTTATTTAGCAATCTACTTGCAAGCTTCCCATAAATGGAGTCCAGCCAATATCGGGATTGCCATGTCTGCTATGGGAATTGCTACAGTAATTGCCCAAACCCCAGCGGGGGCTGTGGTCGATCGCCTGCGACAAAAACGGTTGTTAGTTGTGGTGGCAGCGGCGCTAGTTGCGGTAGGTTGCATCGGCATGATACTGTCGCCAACCTTACCGACAGTAGTTTCAGCTCAGGCTTTAATTGGTGTAGCAGCAGCAATTTTTCCTCCAGCTATAGCAGCAATTACGTTAGGGATAGTCGGATATAACAAACTAGACCGTCGCATCGGTCGCAACGAGGCTTTCAATCATGCCGGAAATGTGGCTGCGGCAGCTTTAGCGGGTACTATCGGTCATTTCGTTGCTAGAGAAGGAATCTTTGTTCTTGTCGCAGTCACGGCGATCGCGAGTGCGATCTCCGTACTCCAAATCCGCAATCGAGACATCGATCCCGACTTGGCACGGGCTGCAAAAGATGGGCAAGATGGAGAGGGGCAGGAAAAGCGATCGCATATTTCTGGCATCGGTCAAATCTTAAGCGATCGTCGCATCCTCATATTTGCCGTTTCTGCCGTGCTATTTCACTTTGCTAACGCTGCAATGTTACCCCTTGTCGGACAAAGACTTGCACATGGTAAGGCTACAGGGGCTTCCCTGTACATGTCAGCTTGCATCATTGTGGCGCAGTTGGTGATGATCCCCGTGTCAACTTGGGCGGGAAGTTTAGCCCACGCAGGACGCAAACCAGTCTTCTTGTTAGGCTTTGCGATTTTGCCAATTCGGGGCGTACTCTACACTTTTAGCGACAATCCCTTTTTTCTCGTCTCCGTACAAATTTTAGATGGAATTGGCGCTGGTATCTTTGGAGTAGTATCTGTGTTAATAGTTGCAGATTTAACTAAAGGGACTGGTCGTTTTAACCTGACTCAAGGGGCAATTAGTACTGCTGTAGGGATTGGCGCTTCCCTGAGTAATTTGCTGACAGGTTTTGTAGTACAAGAGGCAGGGTACAATGCAGGTTTCCTCACTTTAGCAGCGATCGCCTCTGTTGCCCTCGCCTGCTTTTGGTTACTAATGCCAGAGACAAATAGCCTTCAACAGGAAAGGATGGGGCGATCGCTAGTAGGTTGATCGTTAATCGTCATCGTCATCGTCGCGATCGCGGGATCGATATTCCCGATCGTCATCATCATCCCGACTGCGACTTCTATACTCTCGATCTTCATCGTCATCGTCGCGATCGCGCCTTCTATATCTGCGATCGTTGTCGTCATCCTCTTCGTCGTACCGATCTCTATATTCTCGTTCTTCTTCTACCCGCGAACGATATCTGTACTCGCGATCGTCGTCCTCATCTTCATCGCGATTGCGATATCTGCGATCGTCGTCGTCATTGCGATTTCGATAGTCTCGATCGTCATCTCGTCTGCGATCGCCTACACCAGGAATGTTTTTAAAAAAATCGCCTATACCCATAATCTTTCTCCTAACGGTCGAGCAAGATTTTTTTACTGAATTAATCCGTAGTCTGTCACAGAAGTTTTGATTGCTATCTCCTCCAAGAGTTATAAATAGCGATCGGTAAATAGAATGAGATCGAACGGGGAGAAGGGTTAACTTACAACTACCAACTACCAATTACCAATTACCCCAATACATCCTGTTTATCAGCCAAAGATTCTTGTTTGGCAGAAATGCTAGGAGCTTCGCTTAAATCTTGTCGCTCGCTCAATTTTTCTCTAAATTCGTTAATTACACCTCCGTGTAAAAGGATATGAATTTGACGCGGGCTGATGCTGTGAGTCATTTCATAAACGAGATTTTTTGTCTTATTTTTAGCCACAATTGGTTGTCCAGAAGTTAAAGCATCGCGCAATCCTACAATTTCGATTTCATCATCGCGATCGATAGTATCGTAATCATCAGAATTGACAAATTCTAGCGGCATAATGCCGAAATTAACTAAATTTTGCCACCCAATTCGAGCGTAGGACTTAGCTAACACCGCTACTTGTCCTAAATATTTGGGTGCGATCGCGGCGTGTTCTCGACTCGAACCTTGGGCGTAGTTGTCGCCTGCAACGATGACATGACCGCCATATTCTTTCTGAGCAACTTTAGCTCGCTCCGCAAAAGTTTCATCTACCATATAGTAGACAAACTGACTGATCCCAGGAATGTTACTCCGAAATGGTAGTACCCGCGCCCCTGCCGGCATAATTTCATCAGTAGAAATATTGTTACCAACTTTAAGTAAAACGGGAGTAGTAACCCGATTTGGTAATTCTGGAAAATCTGGTAGAGATTTAATATTTGGTCCCTTTTCTAACTGAATCTGACTCCCATCTGTAGGAGGTGGTACGAGCATTTATGTATTAATTATCTCTTTTTCTGGAGCGACAAATTGAGGATAATTCATGCCGTAAATTTGTTCTAAATCTCGCGGATCTGTAATTACCCCCGTTAAAGCTGCCGCTGCTGCTGTTTCAGGACTGCACAAATATACCTGGTCGTCAGCAGTTCCAGATCGCCCAGGAAAATTGCGGGGAAAGGTGCGTAAAGAAATTTGATTCGAGGCGGGGGCTTGTCCCATACCAATACAACCGAGACAACCCGCTTGATGAAACCGCGCCCCAGCGTGAATTAGATCTAAGAAAGTCGTTCCCATCGCAGCTAAATTCTCGATTCCCTGGCGCGAGGTAGGATTAACGTCAAAGGAAACGCGATCGCTTGCTGTTTTACCTTTGACAATTTGACTCACAATCCAAAAATCTCGTATGCCTGGATTTGCGGAAGAACCAATTACCACTTGCTGTACCGATCTGCCTTGCACTTCTCGCACGGGGACGACATTACCAGGACTGCTGGGACAAGCAATTAAAGGGACTAATTCAGATAAATTAATTTCGTCATGAAGGTCGTATTCTGCGCCAGCATCGGCGATCAGTTCTACCCAATCTTCACCCCGTCCTTGGGAAGCTAAAAACCGTTTTACCTCAGCATCGGATGGAAATACCGTCGTTGTCGCCCCCATTTCCGTACCCATGTTGGCAATAACGTGCCGATCCATTGCACTCAAGTTTTCCAGCCCCGCTCCGTAGTACTCGATAATTGTATTGCGACAGCCGTGGACATCGTAGCGCCGCAGCATCTCTAGCACGACATCTTTGGCGCTTACCCAGTCAGGCAACTTTCCGGTTAGCTTCACGCCCAAAACTTTTGGCATTTTAAGATACATCGGTTCCCCTGCCATCGCCATACCTACGTCAATTCCACCCGCGCCGAAAGCTAACATTCCCAAAGAACCAGCGGCGGGGGTGTGGCTGTCGGAACCGATCAGAGTTTTCCCAGGAATACCGAATCGTTCCATGTGGACGGGATGACTGACACCATTTCCAGGGCGACTGTACCAAATACCAAATCGCTGACAGGCAGAACGCAGAAATAAATGGTCGTCGGCGTTTTTGTAATCTGTTTGTAATAAATTGTGGTCTACATATTGGGCAGAAAGTTCGGTTTTGACGCGATCGATTCCTAAAGCTTCCAACTCCAGCATCACCATCGTACCCGTAGCATCTTGGGTCAGAGACTGATCGATTTTCAGACCAATCTCCTGCCCTGGAATCATTTTTCCCTCAATTAAATGAGACTGGATCAGCTTTTGAGTGACGTTCATTGGTATCATGGCTCCTATGAAAAAGTCAAAATTTAAAAGCTAAAAGTCAAAAATTAGAAACTTGTATCAGGTGCAACTTTTAGTTAATGAATGGGAAGAATTAAATATAAACTTTGTTTCTTCTTTGCCTGCTATCTTCTGTCGATTCATACTACTTAGCAGTTACAGTTATTAATATATGCAAAAGTATATTCAGGCGATCGCGCATCTTCTCAAGGTAAGATTTTCTGTTATTTTCGCTTTTTTCAGTCGGCTATATGTTGTAGTTTCGATATTAATTTATACAGTCATATCACTACAGTTCGATCGGCTGGGAAGGCAAAATTCAGCGCAGATCGTGTTAACTATGATACATTTACTCGATCGCGATCGCCCTGAGAATAATTTCAACCTTTTATTCGCTTGAGTATGAGTAGCACGTCAGAAGAACAGCAATTCGTAGCGCGATCGCCTGTTAGTGAAGATTATCCCCTCAGTGCTGTCCCCGCCTCAGCACGCAAATCAATTTGGTCTTTAGCTCCCTTGCTGATGGGTTTTACCTTATACTCAGGAACGTTATTTGCTGGGGGTAGGGTAGGTCCATCGTTTCGATTTTTCCCCGATCTTGTCTCGCTGATTGTCATCGGCAATTTAATTTTAGGCATCTACGCGAGTCTACTAGCTTATATTTCTGCCAAGACAGGTCTGAGTACGGTCTTGATGTCGCGGTTCAGCTTTGGCAATGTGGGTTCTCGTTGGGTTGATTTTCTGCTTGGTTTTACCCAAATTGGTTGGTATGCTTGGGGATCGGCGCTGATGGCAGAGTTAGCAAATAAGCTTTTAGGCGTTCCGGCTGGCTGGAATTGGCTGATTATTCTATTTTTTACTTATTTCTTTTGTTCTACAGCGTATATTGGCTATCGGGCGATGGATTGGCTGAGTCGAATTGCCGTCCCAGCAATGTTAATTTTAATGGTTTGGAGTTTGGCGATCGCCACCACGAAAGTCGGAGGGTTTACAGGGTTGCAGGCGATCGTCCCTAAAGAACCCATGCCAATCGGTGAAGCTATTACAATTATTGTCGGGACGTTTATTTCAGGCGGAACTCAAGCCACAAACTGGAGTCGATTTGCCAATTCGGGACGCACGGCATGGATAAGTACCCTCACTGCCTTTTTCTTTGCCAATGGCTTACTCATATTTAGCGGTGCATTCTGCGCTCTAGTTTACGGTAATGAAGACATCGTACAAGTCATGGCGCAACAAGGATTGCTATTTTGGGGTTTGGTGCTGTTGTTCTTAAATATGTGGACGACACAAGACAACACCATCTATGCATTCTCGGTTGCAGGCGCGCATATGTTCCGTACTAACAAACGGACGGCTTTCGTGTTGGGTGGTGCGACTGTTGCTTTAGTGTTAGCCTGGGGCGGAATTTACAATTTACTCGTCCCCTACCTCATTTTACTAGGAACGTTTATTCCTCCCATTGGTGGGGTCATAATGGCAGATTACTGGTTGCATCATAAAGGACATTTCCCTGCACTAACAGAGAAACAGCCTGCATTGAATTGGGCGGGAATTATTGCTTACGTGTTAGCGAGTGCAGTCGCCTACTTCTCTCCAGGTGTCAAGCCCATTAACGGCATTATTGCAGCTGCGATCGCCTATTTTATTTTGAGTAAATTTCTAATTCCCAAAAACAACAGAGTGAAGGAATGAGTCTGAAAATTTAGCGGCTAGCTTTCGATTCTTCGCCATTTTTTCTATTCAAATTTGGAATTGCTAATTGTTCTCCACTAAAAGAGCGATTTCTGATAACGTTTCTCTTTGCGATCGCCAATATATTTGTAGGGGCGCACGGCTGTGCGCCCCTACTCGCCTATCTCATTCAATTGAAAATGGCTATGATATATAATCCTTGATTTCCTTCGTCTATACGTAAATCCACGGAAGAAGTTTTAAAAGTAAATTAGCCTGAAATAAAGTTATCGGTGAAAACTCGCTTGGATATCCTGTATTACTCAAGTTAGCTTTTATTTGAAATTTAGATTACTGAACTGTAGTATCTCAAAACCTTAATAACTTTGTAAAGATTCGCGTTGTACTGAGAACTTATAACTTGGTATTTCAGGAATTTTTACCCGAACTATTCTCTCTACTATTTTTGAGTTATGCAAGAGCGACTTATTGAAACCTCGGAAAATCTAGATTTAGATTTTTCAAAATTATGGATAATTTTAAAACGCCGTTGGCTACCTGGTACGGGCGTGTTTACTGCCATTCTGGGTTTAGCAATTATAGCTGTATGCTTGCAGAAACCCGTTTATGAAGCGACGGGGAAACTGATCGTTAAGAAAAACGATCAAACGGCTGCTCTCACAGGTTTGGGACAGGGAATCGGAGACTTAGAAGGTTTAAATCTTCAAAGTAATCCTGTCAATACAGAAATTGAGGTAGTACGTTCCATTCCTCTCTTACAAAAAACTATAGCTGCACTAAATCTCAAAGACGATCGCACAAGTGAACCACTTAAGCCAGCAGATATTATTGGCAAGCTAAAGTTGAAAAATATTGGTGGCACTGATGTGATGCAAGTGACGTATAAAAGCATCAGTCCTGATGAAGCTGCTGCCGTCGTCAATAAATTGATGAACGTTTATTTAGAAAACAATATTCAAACTAATCGAGTTACGGCAACAGCAGCCGGAGATTTTATTGCTAAGCAAATTCCTGATGTTGAAGCCCGCGTGCGTCGAGCCGAAAGCGCTCTGCGTCGCTTTAAAGAACAGAATCACCTAATTGCATTAGAAGTAGAGGCACAAGGTGCAGTCACGGTTATCCAAACTTTAGAAGGACAAATCGCCCAGGTTCGAGCAGAATTGGCAAATGCTAATACTAAGCTGGCAAAACTGCGCCAACAAGTCGGTATGGATACAGATACTAGCTTGAACCTCAACGCGCTCAATCAGGCTCGCGGCGTGCAAAGAGTTTTAACAGAATATCAAAAAACCGAAGCCGAACTAGCACAACTGCGGACGCGCTATGCCGAAACCTATCCAGGAATTTCCAATCTCAAGCAAAAGAGAACAGCTCTCAAAGCCTTACTCAGCCAACGGATCTCCCAGGCTGTAGGAAAGACGCGAACCCTAGCTGATGGTAAGTTACAAATCGGTGAAAGCAAACAGAAACTAACTGAGGCATATATTCAGCTAGAAGTAGAGCGTCTGGGTTTAGCAAGTCGTTTAGCTTCTTTATCGGGTGAATACAACCTCTATAAACAAAGAGCTAACATTCTGCCCAAATTAGAACAGCAACAACGGGAACTCGAAAGACAACTCAAAGCGGCTCAATCGACATACGAAATTCTGCTGCAAAAGCTGCAAGAGGTGAGAGTAGCAGAGAATCAAAATATGGGTAACGCTCGGATTATTGAATCTGCATTAGCTCCCGAAAAAGCTTTGTCGCTCAAACCGATGATAATTTTGGCAGCAGGTATATTGTTGAGCGTAGTGTTGTCAAGCGGTACGGTTGCAGTCTTAGAAATTAAGGATACATCGGTCAAAACTCTGAAGGAAGCAAGAGAGTTATTTGGCTATACCTTTTTAGGAGCTATTCCTTCTCTGACAAAGAAAGCTGCTGCCGATGGAAAAAATGCGGAGGCAACTACGATCGCCCTCCCAGTCAGAGACACTCCGCGTGCGCCAATTGCGGAAGCTTTCCGGATGCTTCAGGCTAACTTAAAATTTTCCAGTTCGGATAAATTGAAAGTGATTTTAGTCACTAGCTCTGTTCCTGGAGAAGGTAAATCTACGGTTTCTGCTAATTTAGGAGCGGCGATCGCTCAACTGGGAAACAGAGTCTTAATTGTTGATGCAGACATGCGCCGTCCCAGACAACACCACATTTGGGAGAAAGCTAATACAGAAGGATTAAGCGATGCGATCGTCGGTCAAGTAGATTACCAGTCTGCAATTAAAGAAGTTCTGCCTAAATTGCATATTCTCACAGCTGGCGCGACTCCTCCCAACCCCGTAGCACTGCTCGATTCCGTGCAAATAACTTCCTTAATCGATAATTTTGCTAAATCGTTTGATTTTGTAATTATTGATGCTCCTCCAGTTTTAGTAGCTGCTGATGCTCTCATGTTGGGTAAGATGACAGATGGTTTATTGATGGTAGCAAGACCTGGTGTTGTGAGTTCTAATACTGCTACTACTGCTAAAGATTTGTTGCAGTCTTCCGGTCAGAAAGTCTTGGGTTTAGTGGTCAATGGCGTGATTTTGGAAAATGAATCTGATAGTTATTACTACTATGTGAAGGACTATTACATGGAGGAGGATTCCACTAATCGTCAGCGTTCTACAGCTAATCGTAAGGCAGCATCATAACTCAGATTTGTATGTTCAAATCTATTGTGTCAATCCGCGAAAGATTTAGCCCTCAGTTACGTAAAGTTGCGGTAAATACTAGTTGGCTGTTTGCTGACCGTATCCTTCGCATGGGTGTTGGGCTTTTTGTAGGTGTGTGGGTAGCTCGTTATTTGGGACCAGAACAGTATGGGCTTTATAATTACGCGATCGCTTTTGTCTCTTTATTCAGTGCATTTGCTACGTTGGGCTTAGACAGCATTGTTGTGCGCGATCTTGTCAGATATCCAGCTTGCAGAGATGAAATTCTTGGTACTACATTTGTACTCAAACTCATTGGTGGACTTTTTACATTACTCTTGACGGTTGGAATAATTTCTCTACTGCGACCTAACGAAACTTTGACTCATTGGTTAGTGGGAATAACAGCAGTAGGAACGCTCTTTCAAGCTTTTGATGCGATCGATTTTTGGTTTCAATCTCAAACTCAATCAAAATATACTGTCTATGCCAAAAGTACAGCTTTTCTATTAATTACGGTTGTTAAAGTCATCCTAATTTGGATGCAAGCCCCTCTCATTGCTTTTGCTTGTACAGGATTGGCAGAAACTATTATAGGTGCAGTTTGTTTAATAGTTGTTTATCAAGCAAATAGGTACACGTTAGGAGTATGGCAGCTTCAGCTTCAACGCTCAAAGCAATTACTCAAAGAAAGCTGGTCTTTAATACTATCTGGTTTAACTGTTTATGTTTATTCCAAAATAGATCAGGTAATGCTTGGTTCAATGCTAATTAAACAATCAGAACTTGGATTTTATGCAGTTGCAGTAAGACTTTCTGAAGTGTTTGACTTTTTGCCGATGATACTAAGTATATCTGTTTTGCCAAAATTAACAGAAATTAGACAAAGAGATTATAAAGAATATATAAATAAATTTCAGAGTTATTTTGACTTAATGCTAATTTTGTGGCTGTTAGTTGCTATTCCAGTTTCCCTACTTGCACCGTTCATAGTCAATTGTTTGTATGGTGAATCTTATACAAAATCAGCACATATATTATCAATATATGTTTGGGCGCAGTTTGGCAGTAATCTAGGAATTGCAAGAAGTGGCTTCTTACTTCTGGAAGGTAAGCAAATATTTTCTCTTTATCTCAGTGCTAGTGGTGCAGTATTAAATGTGGTACTAAATCTATTTCTGATACCCAAATATGGAGCAATGGGAGCCACAATAGCAACTTTAATTACCTACTTTTTAGTAATCGTTGCAATTATTTTTTTTGTAAATGAACTTAAAATAATTAGCAAAATTTTGTTGCGATCCTTCAATTTACCTCATGCAATTATAAGATTTTTAGAGGTAGTAAAATGATTCAAATTAAACCATTTATCAAACATCAAGCTATCTGTTGTCATTGCGGAGCCACTATTAATAGCAATGATATCATCTGGCAAGGTATGCAAATTTTATACAAATTCAGTTGTGTAGCATGTGATAGTGAAATTCTTGAAGATTTAAAGTTTGGTCATGCTATTAACTACCCATGTCAAGTTAATTTAACGCAAAATAAGTATTGGTGTAATTCTAGCTCGAATAATCATATTGCTAAAACTTGGTTAGGAGAACCTTTATTAAAGTCACTAAAATCTCCTATTGAAGATTTAAAAATAGCTGTAGAAATTTTTAATCGCTGTAAAAATACAATAATTTTGAATTGTATTGATAGTTACTATGGTCATTGCATTTTAAAACTACTGAATGCCCAAAGACATTTAGAAAATAAATCAGATAAAGGTTTGATAGTTATTGTGCCTAAATTTCTCCGCTGGATGGTTCCAGAAGGCGTTGCAGAAGTATGGACAGTTGATATATCGCTAAGGAATGGGCAATGCTACTATCCCAAACTCAATGACTTTATTCAAAAGGAATCTACTCGTTTTGAAGAAATTCACATTAGTGAAGCCTATTCTCATCCTAGTAGGTTTGACATCACAAAGTTTACTAAGATTCTTAAACATAGCTTTACTAAAGAGAGCTACAAAGTAACGTTTATTTGGCGTGAGGATAGATTGTGGAGTAATTTTCTTCTCTTCCGCATATTGAAAAAGCTTAAATTAACTTGGCTATTGGTATGGATTCAAAACTGGAGAGTGAGAACATTATTTCAACAGATGCGATTTAAACTACCATTAGCAAGCTTTGCAGTAGTGGGACTAGGAAAAAAAACTAAATTTCCACAATGGATTGAAGACTTAAGAGTAGAAACATTCGATGAAGCAACTGAGAGGGCAGTGTGTCAAATATATTCGGAAAGCCGCTTAGTCATTGGCATTCATGGATCTAATATGTTGTTACCATCTGGTCATGCTGGTATGACGCTCGATCTAATGCCACTTGAGCGATGGGGTAATTTTGCTCAGGATATCCTCTACCAGGAAAATGACTCTAGGCTTGCTGCTTTTAAATATCGATATTTGCCACTCCAAACCTGTATACCAGATTTAGCACATATTGCTTCAAGTATGATTTTGAAATCTTCAGGATTTAATCTTTCTATGACAGTTGATAAGACATTATGAACACCCCAGTTACCTTTATCATTTTTAATCGACCTGACACGACTGCAAAAGTTTTTGAGGCAATTCGTGAAGCTAAACCTTCAAAGCTTTTTGTTATTGCTGATGGACCGCGTGCAGATAAACCAGGTGAAGCAGAAAAATGTGCTGCTACCCGTGCAATTATTGAACAAGTCGATTGGAAGTGTGAAGTAATAAAGAATTACTCTGACGTAAATTTAGGATGTGGAATACGTCCAGCTACAGGTATTACTTGGGTATTTGAGCAAGTAGAAGAAGCTATATTTCTTGAGGATGACTGCTTACCTCATCCGAGTTTTTTTACGTTTTGCGAACAAATGTTGAATAGATACAAAGATGACGAGCGGATTATGATGATTAGTGGTACAAACTTTTTAGAAGAATGGAAATTTAATATTCAAGACTATCACTTTTCATACTATGGTGGGATTTGGGGTTGGGCATCTTGGAAAAGAGCTTGGAAATATTACGATCATGAGATCAAACTATGGGGACGGAAGGAAATAAGAGATAGAATTTGTGATGTGCTTTCAAGTGATAAACAATTTAAGGCAAGAGCAAAAATATTTTGGATAACTTATCAAAATAGCTCTTGTTTAAATGCATGGAATTATCAATGGAGTTTTGCTCGTCTAGCTCAGTCTGGTTTGTCGGTTGTCCCTGCGAGAAATTTAATCTCTAATATTGGTTTTGGAGAAAATTCTACTCATACTAAATCTAAAAATTCAAAAATAGCAGAGCTTAAGTTATTAGATTTAAAATACCCTATTAAAATGAATGATTTCACAGCAGTCGATCGAAACTACGATCGAAAATTTTTTAAAAAAGTAATAGAAAATAATTTGCTTGCCAAACTGAAGAAAAAATTTAATATTCTTTAACTATTTTATATTCACAATCAAAGGAAGCTGTATGAAAATGATTTCAATTCTAGATACTAGTATTTGTAGTTCTAATCTTGGCGATCGAATCATTATGGATGCGATTACAAATGTCATGGAAGACATTTTTGATAATATTTTAACTATTCATATTCAAACCCATGATGTAATATCAAAAACTTCCTATCAATATATGAGAGGAAGTGAATTAAAATTATTAGGTGGTACAAATTTATTGTCATCTAATATGAATTGGTATAACCAATGGAAAGTTAGTTTATGGGATTCAATGTTTGTCAAAAATATAATTTTATGTGGTGTAGGTTGGTGGCAATACCAAAACAAACCAAATCTTTACACTCAAATCTTATATAAAAATTTACTAGATAAAAATTACTTACATTCTGTTAGAGATAGCTATACTGAACAGAAATTGAACTCTATTGGCGTAAAAAATGTAATTAATACTTCTTGTCCGACAATGTGGAAATTAACAGAGGAACATTGTCGTAGTATTCCACAAGAGAGAGCAGACTCGGTATTAGTCACTTTTACTGAGTACAATCAACATCCAGATTTCGACTCAAAATTAGTTAACTTACTGGAGAAAGAATACAAGCAGATTTATTTTTGGACACAACAACCAAAAGACTATGAATATATGCGAAGTATTTGTAGTGACAAAGTTATCTATCTTCAACCTAGCTTAAAAGGGTTAGATCGGTGTTTGTCTGAAAATAAAGTTGATTACTTGGGTACGCGGTTACATGCAGGAGTCCGAGCTTTGCAACATAAAAAAAGAACGCTAATTCTTTCAGTAGATAATAGAGCTACTGAGATAGCTAAGAATACTAATTTACCTGTCATTGAACGAGATAATTTAATAGCAATAGCTAGTTGGATTAACTCAAAGTACGAAACTAAAATAAAGCTTCCTTTACAAAATATTAATCAATGGAAAAATCAATTTCTCAATACATAAGATAAACAAATGCAACTTCTAAATATTGGCTGTGGCTCTTCTTTTCATCAAGCATGGACAAACATTGATTTAGTGTCCTCCTCACCAAATGTTCAAAGCCACGATATACGCAAAGGCTTGCCTTACCCCAATGGATATTTTGATGCTTGCTATAGTTCACATGTACTGGAGCATCAGAGCCAAAGTGACGCGAAGAGTCTGGTATCCGAATGTTTCCGCGTACTGAAGCCGCATGGTGTCATCAGAATAGTTGTACCCGATCTTGAATCAATAGTAAAAAGCTACCTTTATACCTTAGAGCAAGTTGAGGCTGGAGTTACGGAGGCAGAGGCAGACTATACTTGGATGACTTTAGAGCTTTTGGATCAAATGGTTCGCACTTCTAAAGGTGGAGAAATGATTAATTATTTGAGCAGCCCCAATCTGCAAAATAAACAATTTATTAAGTCTCGAATTGGCTGGGAAGCAGAACAAAATTGGCTTCAACAGGAAGAAAAGACAAATTGGCAAAAGTTGAAGTCAAAAAATTGGTCGTGGTTATTACATAACTTGAGAATTTACTTAGCACGAAATATAGTAACAATAACCGCAGGTAAGGAAGTAAGACTTGCATTTGATGAAGGGTTGATGAGAAATACAGGTGAAATTCATCGCTGGATGTACGATCGTTTTTCGCTAAGACAGCTACTGAGTAAAGTTGGATTTAAAGATGTATTAGTTTGTCGAGCTGACGAAAGCCGAATCCCAGATTTTAATACTTATAGCTTAGATACTATTAAGGGGTTATTGAGAAAACCAGATTCTTTATTTATAGAAGGAATAAAACAATGAAATTTTTATTAATGCTGGGCTGGAATCAGAGAAATTATTCATCATTTAAATGCTGCATTAGATGAAACCTTTAATTCTTAGCACTGCCGATATAAATGGAGGAGCAGCTCGTGCTGCTTATCGCTTGCATCAAGGGTTACAGTCTATTGATGTTTCTTCCCAGATGTTGGTACAAACTAAGACAAGTGATGACGTAACTGTAATTTCTCCAAGAAGCAAAATAGATAAGGGTATTGCTAAACTCAGGTTAACCTTAGATAGATTGCCCTTACTTGCTTATAAGAAATCTGAGCGCGAAATTTATTCACTACAATGGTTACCTGAACGGGTAGCTGCGAAAGTAGCTCAGATCGATCCAGATGTGATTAATCTGCATTGGGTATGTCATGGATTTTTGAATATTGAAACTCTCACTAAATTTACTCAGCCTATTGTTTGGACATTGCACGATATGTGGGCTTTTACGGGAGGATGTCACTATAACCAAGAATGCGATCGCTACATTGACTCCTGTGGTGCTTGTCCGCAACTTTCGAGCAGTAGCAACCATGACTTATCTCATTGGGTTTGGCAACGGAAAGCAAAAGCTTGGAAGAATATTAACTTGACGATTGTTACTCCTAGCAAATGGCTGGCGAAGTGTGTAAGTTCTAGTTCTCTGTTTAAGGATTTAAGAATTGAGGTGATTCCAAATGGTTTAGATACTGACAGATATAAGCCGATGAACAGGCAACTAGCAAGACAACTCCTTGGACTACCTGAAGATAAACTTCTTGTCTTGTTCGGAGCAATGAATGCAACAAGCGATCCAAGGAAGGGTTTTCATCTTCTTCAACAAGCATTGCTGAGCCTGAGTAAATCTGAATGGAAAGAGCAGCTGTCTCTAGTTGTTATGGGTGCAAGCCAGCCTAGTTCACAACTTGATTTTGGGTTTAAGACTCACTACTTAGGTAAATTAAGTGACGATATTTCTCTTGCTTTGATCTACGCAGCAGCAGATGTTTTTGTTGCTCCTTCGATTCAGGATAACTTACCTAACACAGTGATGGAAGCACTTTCTTGTGGAACCCCCTGTGTAGCTTTCAATATTGGAGGTATGCCAGATATGATCGAACATCAGAGAAATGGTTACCTCGCTCAGGCTTATAAAACAGAGGATTTAGCACAAGGAATTGCCTGGGTATTAGTAAATCTTGAGAGACATAGCAAGCTGTGCAAAATTGCCCGTGAAAAAGCAGAGTGCGAATTTACGTCAGCAATCCAAGCACAACGCTATACGTCTATTTTCACTGAAATAAGTCCCTCTTAATAAAGCAAATTTCAGCAATATAATTAGACTCATTTTCTCTATCAAAAAACGATGAAGAATAAAGCAAATTATTTAAAACTTATAAAAAACGTTTTTATTGTATGTTCATTGTGTATGTTCATGGGAATTTCGTTAGAAAAACCAGACCCAAGTACTAGATTATTAGAAGCTTATAATCCCTTTACAAGCTTAATTCACTATTGTATCTACGGATTAGGAGTTCTCCTAGCAAGTCTTAAGTATAAGCAAACATTAAAGTTAGTATTTAAAGATATTTTTTTATGCGTACTTCTTACCCTATCACTTCTTTCTACAATTTGGTCAGCAGTACCTATAAGTACTTTTTTTCATAGTATTTCACTTTTAGCAATAACAATTTTTGGCATTTACCTTGGTACTAGTTATAGCTTAAATGAAGTACTGAAGCTATTTCGCTGGTCGCTTGCAATTATAGCAATTTTAGGCTTAGTATTTGCTCTATTTATGCCAGCTAATGCCTTTTTGCTTGACTTGCGTACCGGGTTGCGTTTTCAAGGCTTATTAAGTCATCCAACAAATTGCGGACGAATAATGGTACTAGGTATAGTTCTATGGTTAATTCATGCGTTGCATACGAAACATTATAGAGCCATCAGCTGGAGCATTGTTGCCATATGTACAGTTTCGTTAGCAATTACAAATACTGTCAGTGCCTATTTATCACTATTGGAGATCTTAATTATTTTGTTATTATTACGAACTCTCAAAACAAAAAACGTTGTTTTAATTTCATTTATTTTATTTTTTATTACTTCAGTAATTACTTTATTAGCTACAAATCATGAAACCGTCCTCGACTTTTTTCGCCGTGATACTACGGGTACTGGGCGGACAATTCTTTGGGGAATGGTTTGGGAAAAAATTATGGAACGTCCAGTATTAGGCTATGGACTGAATGCTTTTTGGACAGGTTTAGATGGTCCTTGTGCTGATATCTGGCAAAGAATCAGATGGCAAGCACCTCATGCCCACAATGGATTATTAGATGTAGGTTTGCAATTGGGCTTACTTGGTATGTTAGCTTTATTAATATCATTAGTGAGAAATATTTTTATAGCCATAGGTGAGTTACAACGGTTTAGTAAGCTTGAATCTATCTTGCCGATAACTCTGATTACTTTTGTAATCATTTCTAACTTAACTGATGTTGGAGTCTTGTCTGCAAGGCAAAGCATTATTTGGTTTTTGTACGTATATCTATCTACTTACTTAAGTAGATGTGTTCTTGTTAAACGTAAAATCTACAAAAAAGATCGAAAAATAGATGAGGCATACACGCAGTTTAACTCTTAACTAGTATGTTGAATTTTTGCTACCAACATCAAGTGAAAATAAATTCTAACTTAGAGGCTAGCTATTTAATGTCTGAGTATGGTTTGTTAAAAGCTAAAACTAATTTATCTCTACCCTTGGTTAGTATTATTACGCCATCATACAACCAAGGAAAGTTTATTAGGAAGACGATTGAAAGCGTTCTAACGCAGAATTACGAGAAAATTGAGTATTGGGTAATCGATGGAGGTAGCACAGATGAAACAATATCTATTTTAAAAGAATACGAAAGCGATTCACGTTTTCATTGGATAAGTGAAAGCGATCGCGGTCAGAGTGATGCTATTAACAAAGGACTTGCTAGAATTAAAGGAGAAATTTTTTCTTGGCTTAATTCTGATGATGTTCTAGTTCAGAATGCACTTTTTAAAGTAGTTTCCGCATGGATGGAAGCAGAGCAACCTAGTATTATTTATGGATTAGCCAGATTTATTGATGAATGCGATAACGATCTTGGTCTCTGTCCTCGCCAGTGTCCAAATATGACACTTGAAAAAATTCTAGCTTGGAAATATCACTTACCGCAACCAGCTGTCTTTGCTCCAGTAGAGTCCGTTCGTGAAGTTGGAGGAATAGATTTATCACTCCATTATGCAATGGACTTTGACCTATGGATTAAGTTAGCTGAAAAAATACCATTAAAACATATTTCTTATAACTTAGCTCTATTTCGCCTACACTCAGCATCGAAAACATTTACTATCACTACAAGCTTGGTTAATGATATTGCAGAAGTATTAAGTAGAGCTAAGAAAAGAGGAATTTTAGATGATAAGCAAGCACAAAGTTGCGTGAATCTTTTGTCTGCCAAAATGTATATGGAAATGGGAGATTTTTCTACAGCAATGGTTAAACTTAAGTCCGCAGTAATGATTAATCCCTCTGTTACTTTAGAATCAGCAACTTTAATAGTAAGGTGTGTAACTCGTTTTCTCATAGGTGAGAAGAAATGGTTACATTTGCGGTTTATTTTAATGAGTTTTTTTGAAGCTAACAAAAGTTTGAGAAATAACAATTGGGCATGATTTCTGCTATATAACTATATTTGTATCGACGTACTCACAAAGATACAATCTTATGTGTGTAAACTTAACATGCATCTAAATTTTCTCAAAAAGAATATCGGAGTATATTAGTGAAGATTGCTATTGATGCTAGGCATATTTCTAAAGGTGGTATTGGAGAATATATCAGAGAAATTTTAAATAGAATAACTCATGAAAAAAATCTAAGTTTTTTGGTTATAGCAATTAACGAGGAAGACTTCAGCACAATTAAAGCTCTTAAACTAGAGGGTGTGAATATAATTAGAGGACCAAAAATGTTCTCTATAAGAGAACAGATATGGTTGGCAAAGTTTTGTCGAACATACAAACCAGATATATTTTTTAGTCCCCATGTAACTTTTCCTGTTTTTTCATCTTGTTCAAAAGTTCTCACTGTGCATGACACAATTTGGCTAAATTATCCTCAATATGCTACCTCTCAGTTAGCTCGATTGTACTTCTTAGTCATGCTGAAACTAGCAGCTTGGAAGTGTAAAAGAATTATTTGTATTTCAAAAAGTACTGCATCAGATTTTTCTCATTGGACAGGTGTAAATTCCAATCGAATAGAAATAATTTATAACGGAGTCAACCTAACACGCGAACATCCTAATATATCACAACAACTAGATCTGCCATACTTCGTTTACGTTGGAAATTGGAAACCTTGGAAGCGAGTACCCGATTTGATAGCAGCATTTGAATTAGTAGATGTTGCTTGTGCAAATCAGAAAGTTCGTCCGAAATTGATTCTTGCAGGTAGGCATAACTATAACCATTCAGATGACATAGCTTCTAGAATTCAATCCTCCACCGCAAAAGAATACATTCAGGTGCTTGGTGAATTGAATAGAAGTCAGTTAAATAGTCTTATTGCTGGTTCAATAGCTTTAGTTAATCCATCTGAATACGAAGGGTTCGGGTTAACTCTTGTAGAAGCAATGGCGCTAGGAACTGCTGTCATAGCAGCTAACGGCGGTTCAGTACCGGAAGTTATGGGTAATGCAGGGATTTTAGTTCAACCCAGAGATGTCAATAGTTTAAGCCATGCAATGTTATCGGTGATGAACAATGCAGAATTACGAAATACTTTAACGGAGTGTGGAAAAAATAAAGTAAACGAATTTAGCTGGGAAAAAACTGCACAACTTACATTGAATGTTTTATTAGATGCAGGCAAATGATTAAAGTCTATTAGAGTCATTGAAGTTAACCATTGCTCACATTCTCAGTACACAATATGGTTATGCTGACAGGCTATCAGTCAAGATAGTGCCTAGTACACGTTTGATTTATTGTTCGTTCAAAAACTTTCATTCTTATAACAATATTGAAAATGAAAATTGCCTTTATTGTTGAGTCATGTCTTACTGGAGTTGGTAGTCATGTCTGCATAATTTGCAATAATTTAGCTAAAAACCACGAGGTTCACTTGCTTTATTCATCTGCAAGAGCGGATGCCTCTTTTCAAAAAGAGTTATTACATTTTAGTAATATTGGTGTACGGCTTCAAGAAATTCAGATGTCACGCAATATCAACTTAGTATCAGACTGGAAAACGATTCAAGCAATTTCAAACTATATGCGTGAAAATGGTCCTTTTGATATTATCCACTGTCATAGTTCAAAAGCAGGAGTGACTGGACGGATCGCCTCAATATTGAATGGCATGAGTCACAAAACACTCTATACTCCCAATGGTTTAGCAACATTATCGACTGAAGCGGTAGGATTTAAAGCATTACTAATATGGCTAGCTGAATTATTGCTAGGTTATTTAGCGTGTCAAAAAGTTATCGCTGTATCTCAGGACGAACAAGCTTATATGTTAAAAACTTTTAAATTCAATTCTAATAAAGTTAAGGTTATAGAAAATGGTATTTCCTTGCCTCGTCCTTCTCATCCTCGTCAGGTGATTCGACAAGAGTTAGGTATTCCTGACGATGCTTTAGTTTTTGGCTTTACAGGTCGATTAACATATCAAAAAAATCCCGAACTTTTACTCACAGCCTTTCACAATCTCAATCATCCCCAAAGCTATCTTCTATTTGTTGGTACTGGAGAGTTACTAGATAGCCTCAAACAAACAACTAATCCTCGCGTAATTTTTACAGGTGAGAGAACTGACGTTCCAAACTTACTTAATGTTTTTGATGTTTTTGTTTTACCAAGTCGCTATGAAGGACTCTCTCTATCTGCTATGGAGGCGATGGCGGCGGCTCTCTAGGAAAGTTGGGGTAAAATGTATTTGGGGCGACCAAATACTCCTGTAAAAGTGATGGACTTTCATTTAGATAGACTCCTTGCCTTACCCGATGTGACTGTCGAGAGCTGTCAGGAAATCGAAGAAGATATTTGCCTAAATTTGAGACTATTAAATGAGGGAATTAATTGTCCTCATTGCCAGCATTATACAGAAGATATTCACCAAAATAGACCAGGTTTAATTAGAGACCTATCCATTTGTGGTAGAAGAGTATATTTGAAAGTTCCTCGCCGTCAATTTAGGTGTAGCCACTGTGGGAAATCGCCACGAGAACCGCTGTTATTCCTCAAACCTTATCGTCGTCATACTAAACGTTATGAAGAGTATATTTACCAGCGCGTAGTGGCGACAAACATTGAGCAAGTCAGCCGTGAAGAAAAACTTAATTATGATGAAATCAAAGGAATATTTGACTACATTAGCCGTCAACATCTAAAAAAAAACTGGCAACCAGCTAAACGAATAAGCATAGATGAAATTAGTAGCCATAAAGGGCATCAAGACTTTAAGACAGTCGTGAGTGACATCGACCGAGGAAAACTGTTGGAAGTAATTGATAGCCATACTCAGGCTGGTGTGGCAGAAGCATTGAAGTCACAGCCGTCTCAACTGAGGAACCAGGTAGAAGAAGTAAGTGTAGATATGTGGGGTGGTTTTCCTAAAGTCATTAAACAAGTCTTTCCCAATGCCCAGATTGTTTTCGACCGATTTCATGTGATGAAGACAGTCAATGATGAACTAAATAAATTGAGAAGACGATTAGGAGTAACCAGTAAAAGAAGTCGGTATTTACTCCTGAAAAATGCAGCAAACTTAACTTTAGAAGAACAGACAGAGTTAGATAGGGTACTAGCCCCATCTCCCTGCTTAAGAATTGCCTATGAACTTAAAGAAGAGCTGCACTTAATTTATGAAACCAGTCGGACTTTCACTCAAGGCAAAAACAAAATCACCAAATGGTTGCGGTTGGCACAATTATTTTATCACTCAGCAAGCCGGACTATTCGCCAACATCTAGATGGGATTTGTAACTACTTTATCCATCGAACAACTAGTGGCACCATGGAGGGAATCAACAACAAAATTCAGTTAACTAAACGTCAAGCTTATGGTTTTACTAACTTTAATCATATGCGCTCGCGCTTGATTGCTGCCTTTGATTGTAAATAAAAGTCATCCCCACAAACCCAAAAGAGCCATGGCGGCTTCATTACCAATTATTTGTACTCGAACTTTTGGAGCTTGCGATTTAGTAATTGAAGGAGTCAATGGTTTTATTGTAGAATCAGAAAATGTAACTGAATTAGTGTACGTAATGAGAAAACTAGCTACATCTTCGCCATTACGTCAATCTATGAGTCGAGCATCAAAACTTCGATTTGAGGAAATTTTTTCAGCAGATCGCATGATGCAGTCTTTAAATAAGTTATACACATCTCTTTCTACAATCCAGATCTAGGCATATTAGGAGGAGAGTCAGCCGTCGCTCAGCTCTCAGGTAAACTTACTCTCAGTGCTAGCGATTTTATTATTGCCTAAGTGAGTCTTAACTATTCTAAGGTTAAGCTGAGTGCAAAATAGAGGTGCGCAGCGAACCACGCACCTCTATTTTGTATCTTTTCATTCTACATACTTGAATTCACCGAGTTTCTTGATAAATCATTTATCTAAAAGCAAAAATTTTCCGTATATTTGCTGCACTGAAAAATTGGCAGCCGACTTTACTATTAATTTATCACTTATATGGCAATCCTATTTGATTCATGAACGTGGAGTAGGCTTCTAGCCTGCCGCAGGCTAGAAGCCTACTTTACAAATTATTTAGAACTGCTATATACACACTACAAACAACCATCTCAATCAGAAATAGAGGCTTAATTCGATCGCAAATCAAATTGTATTCTGACAAGCAATAGATATATTAATTCTTCTCGATCTTTAAGCCAAAGCAGAGTATATGAGATCGAATGCATCAATCTCTATTCTCAAATATATTTCCCAATTTTCAGTTTACCATTCATAGATTATGACATCTACTAGTAGTGTTTTATCCGATCGGTACGCTCGGGATTTACGCGCTCCGTTATTTAGCCAACTCGGAAAAAGAATAGGTCAGCGCTGGAGAAGACTGATTACATTATTGCTATTTGATATTTTTGCTTTACTGATATCCTGGCAAGTGACAGCAAGCTTTGGCGAGCCTTTTTATTTACTTAATGACAATAAAGATAGTTTACTCGCGATCGCCACAATTATTGCATTTCAAGTTAGTCTACTAGCTTCACAAGAGCTATATCAAGCTGGGGACAAACGCCGAGATTATATTAATATTGCTAAAACTCTGACAATCGCTCATTTACTACTATTATCGGTCGTCTTCTTTTTTCAAGATTCAAGAAATATTTTGCATCAATCTTTAATCCTCTCTGGAGTTTTAAGTGTTACTTTGGTTTGCAGCTTTAGATATAGCATAGATATTGCCATTGACAATCTGCGAGAACAAGGCTTTCTTCGTTATCCTATATATTTAATCTCTAAGCTCGAAGATAAAAACTCAGCTATTAAGTTGTTAGATAGCGATCGAAGATATGATTTTGCTGGTTGGGTAGATATTACTACTATAAATGAACGAGATAGTGTCTTACAAGATATTTATAGATCGAAAGTGTCAGATGTTTTGATCTATTCTTGGGAAGGTATTACTTCTCAACCTCTTTTCTATATCAAACTCAAAAATGCAGGGGTTAATATACATGTTTTACCTACGGCATTGCAAGTTGTTGAGCAAAAGATTAAGTTGAGATTTTTAGGCAGTATTCCCACTTTTGAACTCAGCTCTTACTTAACCATAGGCGGCGATTTTTTAATCAAAAGATGCTTTGATTTCATTTTTGCGATCGCACTTATTTTGCTGTTAATCCCCGCTTATTTGTTGATAGCATTGCTAATCGCCATAGATTCATCTGGTTCTATTTTTTATAAGCAGAATCGTATGGGGTTGCACGGCAAAACTTTCCAAATCTGGAAATTTAGGACTATGAAAACTGATGCAGACCGATCGCAAAAAAGTGTAGAGTTCAGTCATCAGTGGAAAGATGGTGCTTTGTTTCAAACAAAAAACGACCCACGTATTACTCGTATAGGCAAATTTTTGAGGCGCTATAGTTTAGACGAACTACCACAACTATTTAATGTCGTGCGCGGTGAGATGAGCTTAGTTGGACCGCGACCAGTACCAAACTCAGATGTAGAGAAATTTGCCGATCGCCATTTTATTCGCTACCAAGTTTTACCCGGTATGACTGGCTTATGGCAAGTTAGTCGGTCTAATACTGATGATTATGAAATCGATAAGGTTGTCAATTTAGATGTCAAGTATATGGAAAACTGGTCGCTGGGGTTGGATATCCAAATCCTACTCAAAACGATCGCGGTAGTGCTGGGTCGCAAAGGTGCGTATTAAGTAAGTCAAAAGTTAAAAGGCAAAAGTCAAAATGTCTGGGACTGATAGTGGCAAGCGGTTCAATCGCGCCAATCGCGCAAGTTAAATGCATGGCGACTTAGTATTGCGATCGAGGCTTTAAGCATGATGTTTCTAGTTTACCAATCCTAAAACATCGTCTCAAACTGCCCAGACAAAGGTGATTGTGCGATACCATCCAAAAAGTAGTCGGCATTACACCTGAATGTGAGTTATGGAACCAGATTTACTAACCGAGGTTATTCTGACGCATCCGCGTCAGTCCCTCGGCAAAGTTATGCTCGATTGGACTCCCCAACCAGGGAACTATTTAGATTTAGAAGGAAAAACCTACGCTGTTTTAGAACGTCGCCACCGCTATCAATTGAAAGCGGGGCGTTATCGTTTAAATAAGATTGCTCTTTACGTACAGTCAGCGGCGCGACCAGCAGAGAAAAGTTTTGTAGAGGGACGTTGGGTGATTGGCGATGCTAGCTGTCGCTTCAACGCCCATTCTGAGTTGATCCGTTGTGCGGTAAACCCAGAGGGACCGTGCGATCGCTGTCGCTATTATGAAACCCATATGTAGAAAGGCAAAATATTGCACCTCTACAAGAATACCTCTCCCACAGTTAAGCGGTTGCCGTTGACAAAATCCCAGCCTGACTGAGGGCGTTTTCCTGCTGGCTGGACTTCCCGTAATAATATTAAACCTGCACCAGTTTGAATGATGGCTCCTATACCCTTAACCGTCTGAACGATTTCCCCAGGACGGCGATCGCTTGACAAATCGGCAAATTTATGAATTAGCTGCTGCAACTCTGGTGATAGCTGCGACGTATAGGCAGCATCTAAAGGTACAGTAGCAAGTATTTTGAGAGCGCGATCGCGAAAGGTAGCCGTGCAATTGGGATAGAAACCTCTAATTTGATTGTGCAGCGCGATCGCAGTTTTTGACCAATCGAGGGCATAATTCTCTTTTTTAATCAAAGGCGCGTATGTGGCTTCGTCGTTATTTTGGGGAACGGGTGCGATCGCCTGACTTGCTAATTGCAACAGCGTTTCTATTAATAAATCTGCCCCCAACGTTGATAGTCTGGCGGCTAACTCGTAGGCATTGTCTAGGATATGAATTGGCGTATATGCTTTCAGCAGCATTGCCCCCGTATCCATTCCCGCATCCATCAACATCGTCGTGATTCCGGTTTCCGTCTCGCCGTTATACAAACACCACTGTATGGGCGCAGCACCGCGATACTTGGGTAAAATCGAGCCATGCACGTTAATACAACCCAAGCGTGGCAGATCGAGAATCTGCTGAGAAAGAATTTGTCCGTAGGCAGCAACAACAAAAAAATCTGCCCCAGACTGTTCTAATAAATTCAGAGTTTCAGCATCCTTTTTCACCCTTGAAGGTTGCCACACAGGTATTTGCCGTGCTGTCGCAACAGTTTTTACGGGTGAGGGTGTTAATTCATTGCCTCGTCCTCGACGCTTATCTGGTTGAGTGACAACCGCTACAACGTCAAACTCTGGATGACTGAGTAGCTTTTCTAGAGTTGGAACGGCAAATTCGGGAGTACCGAAGAAGATGATTTTCATCAGGGAATGCTTGGGGGCGAGGGGGACAAGGAAGACAAGGAAGACAAGGGAGACAAGGGAGACAAGTCACAATTAACTGACTGCACCCCACACCCCACACCCTACACCCTACAACCCACACCCCACACCCCACACTCTTGTATTACCGACTCAAGTAGCGACTTGCCATTTGCATTGCATCAGCTACATCCACATCTCCATCGCGATCGGCATCTAGAAAAGCATTGAGGACGGGATTAGCGCCGCCTTGGGGGTTTTGAGTCTGAGTCCCAGATTGCAGCAAATTTAATACTAGCGGTACGAGTACGGGTAGCATCTGCTGGATCGAACCTAAATTCAGTCCTGTCATCTGGGCAATTTGTTGAATCAGTTGTTGCTGTTGGTTAGAAGAAAACAGAGTATTCACAGCTTGAGGGCTGGGTTGCGTGCCGCTATATTGATTGACGATCGCCTGTGCTTGTGCTTCGCCATTCACGGCGCGTTGCTGTTGTAAGGATGAGCGTACCTGACCACCCACTAATGATAATACTGATTGTAGGGTAGAAGGGTCTGCACCAGTATTGTTGCTGAGCTGTTGGATCGTGTTGACAATAGCACCAATTTGACCTGCGCTACCAGCTTGGTTAGAGTTACCGACTGCACTGACGATTTGATCGAAGAGTCCCATTTACTCTAATCCTCCATTTAACATCTCCATAATGTCTAATACCATGAATTGGTCATTGGTCATTGGTCATTGGTCATTGGTCATTGGTCATTGGTTATCTGTATTTTTACCACGACTCCCGACTCCCGACTCCCCGATCGCTGACAATTGATAACTGTCAACCAACAACTAACAACGTACAATAGTTCTTTGTCTGAATTGAATTGCAAAGGACTGGGAACTATGGCACGTTTGGCGCTGCTGAGTGTATCTGATAAAACAGGGCTGATCGATTTTGCCCGTAGTTTGGTAGAAGAATTTGGTTTTGAGATTGTGAGCAGCGGTGGAACAGCTCAAGCGATTCAAGCAGCAGGAATACCAGTAACTAAAGTTGCAGATTACACTGGTTCGCCAGAAATTCTCGGCGGGCGGGTCAAAACTCTTCACCCTCGGATTCATGGTGGCATTTTAGCACGACGGGACGTACCGCAAGACGTGTCAGATCTGGAGGCTAATGATATCCGCCCTTTCGATCTAGTGGCAGTCAATCTCTATCCTTTCGAGCAAACGATCGCCAAGCCTGACGTAACTTTAGCAGAAGCGGTAGAACAAATCGATATTGGTGGACCCGCAATGATCCGAGCAGCGGCTAAAAATTTTGCCCATTTAACCGTGTTGTGCGAACCAGCAATGTACGCAACATATTTGCAGGAATTACGCCAACAAGGGGAAGTCTCATTTGAATTCCGCGCTGCTTGCGCCCAAAAAGCTTTTTGGCATACATCGAATTACGATCGCGCGATCGCTTCTTTTTTGGGGAGTCGGGAGTCGGTAGGGGCGCGCAGCAGTGCGCCCGTACAGGGGAGTCGGGAAGAATTACCGCAACAGCTTGCAATTTCAGGCAAGCAAGTTCAATCTCTACGCTATGGGGAAAATCCGCATCAGCCTGCGGCATGGTATCAAACGGGAACGAGTGCAACGGGTTGGGCGGCTGCGACAAAACTCCAAGGGAAGGAATTGAGTTATAACAATTTAGTCGATCTAGAAGCAGCAAGGCGCATAATTACAGAATTTACCGATCTCCCTGCGGCGACAATTATTAAACATACAAATCCCTGCGGTACGGCGTTGGGAACTACAATTTCTGAAGCTTATGAAAAGGCTTTTAACGCAGATTCAGTTTCAGCTTTTGGGGGAATTGTTGCCTTAAATCGGGCAATTGATGCAGCTACAGCTACAGCGTTGACAAAAACATTTTTAGAATGCGTCGTTGCCCCAGAATGCGAACCAGAAGCACGGGAAATTCTGGCTAGTAAATCTAAAGTTAGGGTTTTGATATTACCAAATGTAGAGACGTTACATGAAACGTCTTTACATACAATAAAAGCGATCGCGGGTGGTTTCTTGGTACAAGCATCTGACGATCTTGTTGCCGATACTAAACAGTGGCAGATGGTGACAGAAAAACAACCAACTCCCGCCCAGTTAGAGGAATTGCTATTTGCTTGGAAGGTGTGCAAGCACGTTAAATCAAATGCCATTGTCGTGAGCCGCGATCGCGCTACTCTGGGTGTAGGGGCGGGACAAATGAATCGCGTCGGTTCGGTACAAATTGCTTTAGAACAAGCCGGAGAAAAAGCGCAAGGTGCAGTATTAGCTAGCGATGGGTTCTTTCCTTTTGATGATTCAGTCAAAACAGCCGCCGCTGCTGGCATAACTGCGATCGTTCAACCTGGTGGAAGTCTCAGGGATGCAGATTCAGTTAAGGCAGCAAATGAATTGGGAATTGTGATGGTGTTGACAGGTGTAAGGCACTTTTTGCATTAGGTCACTAATCATTCGGGAATACCCCGTATGGATTGCGTAAACACCGATCTTGCATCCTATGTCTGTATTTCTACAATGACGATAGAGGGAGGCATGAGCCAGAAATAGCTCTAATGGTTAGTAGATTTTAGCGGAGGGGAGAGTAACGGATGCAACCCACTAATCCCAATCAATTTACCGAAAAAGCCTGGGAAGCGATCGCCCATACCCCAGATATTGCTAAAGCCGTTCCGCAGCAGCAAATTGAAAGCGAACACTTAATGAAAGCGCTGCTGGAACAAGAAGGCTTGGCAAGTAGTATTTTTAATAAAGCTGGTGTTAATGTCACGAAGTTACGCGATCGCATCGAGCAATTTATTAAACGTCAGCCCAAACTTTCTGGTAGCGTTAGCTCTGTTTATCTAGGACGCAGCCTCGATACCCTATTAGATAGAGCTGATGCTTACCGTCAGGAATTTGCTGACGAATACATTTCGATCGAGCATTTGTTGTTAGCTTACGCTAAGGACGATCGCTTCGGTAGGAGTTTATTTCAAGAGTTTGGGTTAGACGAAAACAAACTAAAAAATACAATTAAACAAGTGCGTGGAAATCAGAAAGTGACCGACCAAAATCCAGAAGGCAAATACGAAGCACTCGAAAAGTACGGACGTGACTTGACTGACGCTGCCCGTCAAGGTAAGCTCGATCCCGTAATCGGACGGGACGATGAAATTCGTCGCACAGTCCAAATTTTGTCTCGCCGCACTAAAAACAACCCCGTACTGATTGGCGAACCTGGTGTCGGTAAAACTGCGATCGCCGAAGGCTTAGCACAGCGGATTGTCGCTGGTGACGTACCCCAGTCGCTTAAAGACCGCAAGTTAATCGCCTTAGATATGGGAGCATTAATTGCAGGGGCGAAGTTTCGGGGTGAGTTTGAAGAACGTCTAAAAGCGGTATTGAAAGAAGTCACCGAGTCTAAAGGTAATATAGTCCTATTTATCGACGAAATTCATACCGTTGTCGGTGCGGGTGCTACCCAAGGGGCGATGGATGCAGGGAACTTGCTCAAACCAATGCTAGCGCGGGGTGAACTGCGTTGTATTGGGGCGACAACTTTGGATGAGTACCGCAAATATATTGAAAAAGATGCGGCGTTGGAACGACGTTTCCAACAAGTTTATGTCGATCAACCCAGCGTAGAAGATACAATTTCGATTCTGCGCGGTTTGAAAGAACGGTATGAAGTTCACCACGGGGTAAGAATTTCCGATAGTGCTGTGGTTGCAGCAGCTACTCTGTCAAATCGGTACATTAGCGATCGCTTTTTACCCGACAAAGCAATCGACTTGGTAGACGAGGCGGCGGCGCGGCTGAAAATGGAAATCACCTCAAAGCCGGAAGAATTAGACGAGATCGATCGCAAGATATTGCAATTAGAAATGGAACGCTTATCTTTAGAAAAAGAGAGCGATCCGGCTTCGCGAGAAAGGTTAGGACGGTTAGAAAAAGAAGTTGCCGATCTCAAGGAAGAACAAGCGGCGCTTAACGCTCAATGGCAGTCTGAAAAGGATGTTATTAATAAAATTCAGTCTGTCAAAGAAGAGATCGATCGCGTCAACGTCGAAATTCAGCAAGCAGAAAGAGATTACGATCTCAATAAAGCGGCAGAATTAAAATATGGAAAATTGACCGATTTGCATCGACAATTGGAAGCCGCAGAAAGTCAGTTAACCCAAACGCAAACAACGGGTAAATCGTTGCTACGGGAGGAAGTTACTGAAGCCGATATCGCTGAAGTTATTTCTAAGTGGACGGGTATTCCAATCAGTAAGTTAGTCGAAACTGAGAAAGAGAAACTACTCAACTTAGAAGACGAATTGCACCATCGTGTCATCGGGCAAAATGAAGCAGTGACAGCTGTAGCTGATGCGATTCAGCGATCGCGTGCTGGTTTAGCCGATCCAAATCGTCCGATTGCTAGTTTTATTTTCCTCGGTCCCACGGGTGTAGGCAAGACCGAATTGGCGAAGGCTTTAGCCGCATATCTCTTCGACACCGAAGAGGCGTTGGTACGGATCGATATGTCGGAGTACATGGAGAAACACGCCGTATCGCGTTTAATTGGCGCGCCTCCTGGTTATGTAGGTTATGACGAAGGGGGACAACTGACTGAAGCGATTCGCCGTCGTCCGTATTCTGTCGTGTTATTCGACGAAATCGAAAAAGCACACCCAGATGTTTTCAACGTCATGCTGCAAATTTTAGATGACGGTAGGGTGACGGATGCTCAAGGTCATACGGTGGATTTCAAGAATACCATTGTGATTATGACCAGCAACATCGGTTCGCAATACATTTTAGATATTGCCGGGGATGATTCGCGCTATGAAGAAATGCGCGGTCGGGTGATGGAAGCGATGCGCAATAGTTTCCGTCCAGAATTCCTCAACCGAATTGATGAGATTATCATCTTCCACGCTCTACAACTACAAGAATTGCGGCAGATTGTCAAGTTGCAAATTCAGCGACTGGAACAAAGACTGGGCGATCGCAAGATGTCGTTGCGTCTTTCTGATGCTGCTTTAGATTTCTTGGCAGAAGTAGGTTACGATCCCGTATTTGGTGCGCGTCCTTTAAAACGAGCAATTCAGCGGGAATTGGAAACGCAAATTGCTAAGTCAATTCTGCGGAATGAATTCAACGACGGCGATACGATTTTTGTTGATGTGGAAAACGAACGTCTTGCTTTTAAGCGTTTGCCCGTGGAGATATTAACGACACAATCTAATTAATTAATAGGTGGGTAAATGCCCACCTATTTTTTTACACTTGTCCTATAAGATCGAGTTTTTTCTGTACATCACTGCTCCCTACTCCCTGCTCATGCGATCGCCATCAGATGTGGCATAGTGAATTATCGCAAGAAAGCGAATCGGTAACTCGATCAGTTTTTCAGGACCATGAGGAATATCACCGCGAAAAGTCAATGCGTCACCAGGTTCTAGTAAGTAAGTTGATTGTCCGTGACGGTATTCAAGCTTTCCTTCCAGCATATAAATGAACTCAACCCCAGGATGCTCGAAGGTGGGAAACACTTCGGAAGCGTCATCCATAGCGATCAGAAAAGGCTCAAATAGTTTTGTCGAACCGCGATCGTATGCCAGCAGGTGATAGGTATGTCCTCGCTTTGTACCGCGACGCACGACTTCCATCCCTTCACCGTTTTTCACATGCTGGGCGCTGCCTGTGGGTACGTCGTAATTGCGAAAGAAGGCTGACAGAGAAATGCCTAAAGCACGGGCAATTTTGGTTAATGTTTCCAAACTCGTAGCAGTTTGAGCGTTTTCAATCTTGGACAACATCCCCCGCGAAATTCCCGTCTGTTCCGAAATTTCGGCAATGGTGAGTCCGAGTTTTTGACGCATTTCTCGAATCGTACTGCCGATGTAGCGTTCGAGCGGATCGACGGCTGGTACTTGGGAACGCTCCAGTCCATTTGCCGTGGCATCTGTCATGCGCTTACCTCACAGTATGGGAGCAGTGTAGAGAAACAGCGCTGGCTACCATTTCACCTTACATCGTTTTGAATCATAGCAGGAAACTTTGTTGACACCCAGAAATCTTTGATGCATGATATTCAGCAAAGGTTCCTGTCAGGAAACTTACGATGCCTCTGAATCTGCTGAAATTTGCGCTGGCGAAGCAGCATCCAGAACCCGCAATGTTCCGCCATCGCGATCGCCTCAAACCAAATTACGATGCTGTCATCATTGGTGCAGGCGGACACGGACTGGCAGCCGCTTATTATCTGGCGCGAGATTATGGCATGACCGATATAGCCGTTCTCGAAAAAGGTTATCTTGGCGGCGGAAATACGGGACGCAACACGACGATTATTCGCTCCAACTATCTCACCCCAGAAGGCGTAAAGTTTTACGATGAATCGCTGCGACTCTGGCAAGACTTAGCGCAAGATTTTGACCTGAATTTGTTTTATTCCACGCGGGGACATTTCACTCTAGCTCATACTGACTCTGCGGTAAGAACTATGCGTTGGCGGGCGGAGGTTAACAAGCATTTCGGCATTGAGAGCGAATTAGTCGAGCCGGATGAAATTAAAAAAGCTTGCCCGCACATGGATTTGACGTGTGGTGGCAAGGCTCCAGTCATGGGCGCACTCTATCACGCACCCGGGAGCATTGCCCGTCACGATGCGGTAGCGTGGGGTTACGGTCGTGGTGCAGATCGGCGGGGAGTCGAAATTCACCAGCAAACAGAAGTTTTGGGTATTCAAGTTGAATCGGGCAAAGTGACAGGAGTACAAACAACTCGCGGCAACATTTCGACACCGCGAGTCTTGTGTGCGGTTGCCGGATTTACACCACGCCTGTTGCAAATGGTAGGACTGCGATCGCCCATTTACGTCCATCCATTACAAGCAATGGTCAGCGAACCAATGAAACCCTGGCTCGATCCGATCGTTGTTTCGGGTAGCTTGCACGTCTACGTCAGTCAAACCGCACGGGGAGAGTTAGTCATGGGAGCCTCACTCGATCCTTATGAATTACATTCCACGCGATCGACCTTGGATTTTGTAGAGGGATTAGCAGCGCATATGCTGGAACTCTTTCCGTTTCTCTCTCATGTTAAAGTTGTGCGGCAATGGGCAGGGATGGCAGATATGACACCTGACTTTGCGCCAATTATGGGTAAAACCGCGATCGCGGGATTTTATCTCGATGCTGGTTGGGGGACTTGGGGCTTTAAGGCAACTCCGGTGTGTGGCAAAACGATGGCGTATACCGTGGCGAGCGATCGCACTCACGAATTAATGACAAAATTCTCTCTCGAGCGATTTAAAAATTATGCGTTGGTGGGTGAAAAGGGTGCAGCATCAGTGGGGCATTAACGATGAAGATGATGACCTGTCCGATTAACGGAACAAGACCGATTTCTGAGTTTATCTGTGGTGGGGAAGTTCGCTCCATGCCCGATCCGCAAACAGTTGACGATGCAATGTGGGCGGAGTACGTATTTAATCGCACTAGCGTACCTGGAATGAAACAGGAATGGTGGTGTCATACACCAAGTAATACCTGGTTTATTGCAGAGCGCAATACGCTGACTGATGAGGTCTTGCGTACCTACTTATATTTATTTATTCGGTGAGGAGGGAGTTGGATGAGCAATCGCCTACCACCCATCTCCGGTGAATGGATCGATCGCAGCCAGCGAATTGATTTCACCTTTGAAGGAAACCGCTTTTGGGGTTATGCCGGAGACACGATCGCGAGTGCGTTATGGGCTGCTGGACAACGAGTACTGGGACGCAGTTTCAAATACCACCGTCCGCGCGGAATTCTGAGTTTGGCGAATCGTGATATTAATGCTCTGATGCAAAATGGGCAACAGCTCAACGTCCGAGCCGATGTCACGCCATTAGAGGCGGGGATGTCTCTGTATGCAGTGAATACGCATGGTGGAGTGATGGGCGATCGCCACAGCATTTTAGATTTTTTCTCGCCGTTCCTCCCAGTTGGATTTTACTACAAAGCCTTTCACAATAAACGACTGTTTCCCTTCTGGGAACGCACGATTCGCAATCTAAGCGGATTGGGCAAAGTCGATTTCTCTACACCGCATATTCGCACGGCAAAGCAGTATGATTTTTGCGACGTGCTAGTCATTGGCGCAGGTGTGGCGGGATTGTCAGCAGCATTAGCCGCAGCCGATGCAGGGGCAAATGTAGTGATTGTGGACGAGAATGCCAGGGCAGGCGGTTCTGGCGAACGATTGACGCAGACGCAAGAACTCGTGGAAGCAGTTAAAAATTGCGATCGCATCCGTCTTTACACCGAAACTGTAGCTGCTGCGTATTATGCCGATCGCTGGATTCCCTTAGTGGATCGAGAACGTCTGACTAAATTGCGGGCAAAAGCGGTCATCATGGCAAATGGGGCATACGAACAGCCTGCCGTGTTTCGCAATAACGACTTACCAGGAGTGATGTTAGCTTCGGCAGCGCAACGGTTGATTTATCGCTATGCTGTCAAACCGATGCAGCGAGCTGTAGTATTGACAGCAAACAGTGATGGTTATCAGGCTGCTTTAGATTTAGCAAAGCATGGCGTTGAGGTGAAGGCGATCGCGGATTTACGATCGACCTACACGACGAACTCAACAACTCAAGCCTTACAAGCGCTTGGTATTCCCATCTTCACCAGCCATTGTATTTACGAAGCCAAGACGAATCCAGCAAGCGATGGCGTTTCGGGTGCGGTAATTTGTCCGCTTGATGCCAACGGCAAACCGCAGACAGAATTCAAACAAGCGATCGCCTGCGATGGGATGATTATGAGTGTCGGCTGGGCAGGCGCGGCAAATTTGCTCTACCAGGCAGGCACAAAAATGCGCTTCGATGAAGGCTTGCAACAGTTCGTTCCCGATCGCTTACCTGCGGGCGTATTTGCCTGCGGACGGGTGAATGGCGTGTACGAGTGCGATCGCAAGCTACTCGATGGTCGTCGGGCGGGATTGGAGGCTGCTGCTTTTCTGGGATTGACAGAACCAGTCGAAATCGCCGCCGCTTCTGGTTCAGAATCCCCCTCACATTCGTGGGCGATCGTAGAACATCCAGCAGGTAAGAACTTTGTCGATTTTGATGAAGACCTTCAGTTGAAAGATTTTCCGAATGCGATTCAGGAAGGATTTGACAATATTGAATTGCTGAAGCGATTTACCACTGTAGGCATGGGACCGAGCCAGGGTAAGCACTCTAACATGAATGCATTGCGAATTTTGGCACGCATTACGGGAAAATCTCCTGCTGAAGTGGGTACAACCACCGCTCGACCGTTCTTTCATCCAGTCCCCTTATCTCACTTAGCCGGACGGGGCTTTACGCCAGAGCGCTATACTCCTTTGCATAGTCGTCATGCTGCCTTGGGTGCTGAGTTCGTGCTGGCAGGGGTATGGCGACGACCTGAATTCTACACCCAACCTGGAAAGAGCCGCGAAGATTGCATTCGGGCTGAAGTGAAAGCCGTGCGGACTCGCGTAGGTGCGATCGATGTTGGGACGTTAGGAAAATTAGAATTGCGCGGGGCGGATGCTGCCGAGTTTTTAGAGCGAGTTTACACTGGACGCTACAGCAATTTGAAATTGGGGATGTCGCGCTATGCACTGATGCTAGACGAGACAGGCATAATTATTGACGATGGTGTCATTGCGCGACTGGGAGCCGAGCATTTTTATTTCACGACGACGACTTCCGGTGCAGCGACGATTTACCGAGAACTGTCGCGGCTGAATACGATGTGGGGGTTAGATTGCGGTTTGGTAAATTTAACTGGAGCGCGATCGGCAATTAACCTTGCTGGAGTTTATGCTCGCGATGTCTTGGCACAACTGACGGATTGCGAGCTTTCCAGTGCTGCTTTTCCCTATCTAGCAGTACGAGAAGCATTGGTGGCGGGAATTGAAGCGATTTTAATCCGAGTTGGTTTTGTAGGCGAGTGGGGTTACGAAATTCACGTTGCGGCTGAGTCGGCTGCGGCTGTTTGGGATGCTCTTTTTGCCGCAGGTAAGGCTTACGGGATTGCGCCCTTTGGCGTGGAAGCACAGCGGCTTTTGCGGTTGGAAAAAGGACATTTGATCGTCGGTCAGGATACCGATGGTTTGACAACTCCGAGGGAGGCTAATTTAGGATGGGCGGTTAAATTAGATAAGCCATTTTTCATCGGTCAGCGCAGCCTGCAAGCTATTGCTAAACGACCGATCGCGCAAAAGTTAGTTGGTTTTACGCTCGACCCTAATCAAGGAACTGCGCCCCAAGAGTGTCATTTGGTCATCGATCGCGGTGAAATTGCAGGTCGCGTTACCAGTATTGCTTTTAGTCCCACGCTTCAGCAGTATATCGGACTTGCTTACGTCAAACCAGAATTAGGGGCGATCGGCGATCTCATTTCGATTCGTTTATCTGATGGCGCACTCGTTAAGGCAACAGTCAGTCCCACACCATTCTACGACCCTGAAAACCAACGCCAGCAGGAAACGACACAACGTCAGGAGGCGATCGCATGAATACTCCTTTGCGTCTGAGTCCAATTCACGATTCACTCCAGTCGCTTAACGGTGTGTGGTGCGACACTAACGGTATGCCTTCCTTAGTAAAGCTACCAGGCGATCGCCAGTCTGTTTCTGTGTTGGGGATTGCCGATCTGTCATTTTTGACCCGCTTTGGCGTGAAAGGAGCAAATGCAACCCAATGGTTAGCTGAGTGGGGACTGCCAATTCCCGATCGCCCTAATACTTGGCATCCTCTACCCGAAGGTGGGATTATTGCTCGGTTGGGACTGACCGAATTTCTAATCGAAGATAGCCTCAACAGCGCGATCGCTCCCCAGTTAGCAACTGCCTGTAAGTCTCCACCCGCAAAAGTTTACCCAGTTTTACGGCAAGATCTCGCTTTAGGACTAGTGGGCGCTCGCGTCAACGAGCTTTTACGCCAAACCTGTAGCTTTAATTTTCAGGCATTATCACTTGGCGATCGTCCGGTCGTTTTGACTAATGCAATTGGTGTCACAGTCACCGTTATCCCGCTTGACATCGAGAGAAAGTTATGCGTTCGCATCTGGTGCGATCGCACGTTTGGTACGTATTTTTGGCAAACCCTGGTTCAAATTGCTACAGAGTTAGGAGGTGGCGCGATCGGCACAGAATCATTTTTGTGACAAAGCTACTCTATTCATGAAATTTGAACAGATCGAGTCAACCTGGAGCCAATCGGATGAATTTAGCAGCAGCCAAAACATT
This sequence comes from Chroococcidiopsis cubana SAG 39.79, assembly GCF_003991895.1. NCBI lineage: Bacteria > Bacillati > Cyanobacteriota > Cyanophyceae > Chroococcidiopsidales > Chroococcidiopsidaceae > Chroococcidiopsis > Chroococcidiopsis cubana. The sequence goes on along the minus strand of NZ_RSCK01000007.1, from coordinate 121,066 downwards.
TCTCGAATCGCATCAAGTCAAGTTCGTGCTGGCGCAATTTGTCGATATTCATGGGGTTGCGAAAACCAAAGCCGTACCCGTGGCTCACTTTGAAGATATTTTGCATCCAGGAGCCGGATTCGCCGGATTTGCGGTGTGGGGATTGGGTATGGAGCCGCACAGTCCAGATTACATGGCAGTTGGCGATCTCTCAACTCTATCGCTCGTCCCCTGGATGCCTGGATTTGCGCGAATTGCTTGTGTCGGTCACGTTAAAGGCAAACCTTACCCTTACGATGCTCGCTATATCTTGATGCAGCAGATCGAGCGATTGCAGCAGCGAGGCTGGACGCTTAATACCGGAGTCGAGCCAGAATTTGCCTTACTTCGTAAAGACGAACGGGGGCAGATTTACCCGTTTGATGCTACCGATACCTTGGAGAAACCCTGCTATGACTTTCGCGGATTGTCGCGCAGTGCGGTTTTTCTGGAAAAACTCGTCACTCACCTGCAAGCAGCTGGCTTTGACATTTATCAAATCGACCACGAAGATGCTAACGGACAGTTTGAGATTAACTATACCTACACCGACTGCCTCACGACTGCCGATCGCTACATCTTTTTCAAAATGGCAGCGTCAGAAATTGCTAAAGAACTGGGACTAATTTGCTCGTTCATGCCGAAACCGTTTGCCAACCGCACGGGTACGGGAATGCACATTCATATGTCCATAAGCGATGGCAGCTCGAATCTATTTGCTGACGACAACGACTCGCGGCATTTAGGACTCTCGAAACTGGCGTATCATTTTCTGGGTGGCTTACTCGCTCATGCCGAAGCACTCACTGCTATCTGCGCCCCAACGATTAATTCCTATAAGCGGCTCGTCGTGGGGCGATCGCTCAGCGGTGCAACTTGGGCTCCAGCTTACATCACCTACGGCGACAACAATCGTTCCAGCATGGTACGGATTCCCAGCGGACGCTTAGAACTGCGGCTTGCCGATGGCTCCTGCAATCCTTATCTTGCCACTGCTGCCGCGATCGCTGCTGGATTAGATGGCATTGATAAAGAAATCGATCCTGGCGAACCCTATAACTTGAATTTGTACGATTTATCGGAGGTAGACCTTAAAGACAAGGGTATTCGCACTTTACCCCAGAGCTTGCACGAAGCGATCGCCGCTCTGGAATCAGATGAAGTCATCAAAGGTGCGTTGGGCGTGTTGGCAAATGAATTTATTAACTTGAAACGGATGGAATGGGTGGAATATATGCGTCATGTTTCGCAGTGGGAAGTGGAACGATACTTGGAGTTTTTCTAAAAAAGTTTTTGTATAGTGAGATCCCCCAACCCCCTTAAAAAGGGGGCATTTATTCCTCCCTCTCTAAGGTTGGAGCAACCGACGTAAATTCTTCGCTATATTTCCTGAAAAAGAGGCTTCATTCCCCCCTTTTTAAGGGGGATTAGGGGGGATCGAGATCTCTAACTTCAGTGCGTAACTCTCAAGGTTTTCTAATAAATAAATGTAGGTGCGATCGTGTGTGGAATTGTCGGACTACTAATTAAAAAACCAGAATGGCGAGAATCGCTTGGCGAACTCATGGTTCCCATGCTGATTGGCATGAGCGATCGCGGACCCGACTCTGCCGGACTTGCTGTATTTACTGCTACGCTGCCAGAGCCGCATCGCAAATACAGCCTCTATTCAAAAGACAAATTCGATTGGGATTTGAGGCGATCGTTTCAAGCTGTTTTCGGGACTACACCTGAGATTGAGATCGATGGCAATCGGGCAGTGCTAACTTCGGATCGAGAACCGGATCGCGTCAAGCAATGGCTGAAAGCAAAACATCCAAACCTGCACCTGTTGTCAACAGGTCGGACGATCGATCTCTACAAAGACACGGGGAAACCTGCTATGGTAGCCGATCGCTACAATTTCTCAACGCTGAAAGGCTCTCACGCGATCGCCCATACCCGCATGGCAACAGAATCAGCAGTGACTCCCGATCGCGCACACCCGTTTACGGCGGGAGAAGATTTTTGCCTAGTGCATAACGGTTCTCTTTCCAATCCTTACTCGATTCGTCGTCGTTTAGAACCGCTTGGGATTCACTTTGAAACCGACAACGACACGGAAGCAGCTTGTCGCTTTTTGGAATGGCGGATGCGGGAAGGGGACGATCTAGAAACTGCAATTAAACAAGGCTTTGTCGAGTTAGACGGCTTTTATACGTTTCTGATGGGAACGCCAGACAAGCTCGCTCTGGTGCGGGATGCCTTTGCCTGTAAACCTGCGGTGGTTGCTGAAACTGATGACTATGTGGCGATCGCCTCGGAATTTCGCTCTCTAGCACACCTACCGGATGTGAAAAACGCCCATCTCTACGAACCCGCACCGGAGGAGTTATACGTATGGACGGTGTAACTATGGAAAAGGTGACATTCGACCTCGCCCAAACCCCACTACGCGCAGTCAACCACTACCTGCATCACAACCTGACTCAAACTGGGGGACAAGCGATCGAGATCCTCAACCCCGATGGAGCGCATAATATTGCGGTGGGACTGAATGCCCCAGTTGAGGTAAAAATCCTCGGTCATGCAGGCTACTATGCGGCAAGCATGAACCAGCTAGCAAACGTGACGATCGCCGGGAATGTAGGAACGGGTGTTGCCGAAAACATGATGTCCGGTCGGGTGTATGTCAAAGGCTTTGCCTCGGTTTCTGCTGGAGCCTCCGCCCACGGGGGGTTATTAATTATTGATGGTGATGCCAGCCTGCGTTGCGGCATTTCGCTCAAAGGAGCAGATATTGTTGTCGGTGGCAGTGTGGGCAGCTTTGCCGCATTCATGGCACAAGCTGGACGGATTGTAGTCTGTGGAAATGCAGGGGAAGCACTGGGAGATTCGCTTTACGAAGCCGTAATTTACGTCCGAGGTAGCATTAAATCGCTCGGTGCTGATGCTCAACTCGAACCCATGTCTGAAGCTGATTATGCAACCGTAGCCGAGCTATTAGCAAAAGCAGGTTTTTCCCACAATCCCCAAGATTTCAAACGGGTTGCTTCCGCCAAGCAACTCTATCACTGGAATGAAGAAAGGGAGTAGGGAGCGCACGAGCAGGGAGCAGGGGGGAGACAAGGGAGAGGGGGGAGACAAGGGAGAGGGGGGGAGACAAGGGAGAAAAAACTACCAATTACCAATTACCAATTACTAATTACCACCCATCGTTAAAATTAAAGTATTAATCATGAATCTGCCGTCTCAGTCGCATCAATCTATCTCTCGCGAAGAATCCTGGGGTTACGATCGCCGTATTCTCAACTACATTCAAAACGCAGCGGCACACGGTCTGTACGAAATTCGCGGTTTGGGCGCAAAACGTCGGTTGCCGCATTTTGACGATCTGGTGTTTCTGGGTGCGTCTATGACTCGTTATCCTTTAGAAGGATATCGGGAAAAATGCACTACTAAGACGATTCTCGGCACTCGTTACGCCAAGAAACCGATTCAATTGGAGATTCCGATCGCGATCGCGGGAATGAGTTTTGGTTCGCTATCGGCTAATGTCAAGGAAGCCTTGGGACGTGCGGCAACCGCAGTCGGGACTTCTACCACAACTGGGGATGGTGGCATGACACCGGAGGAGCGCCTGTCTTCAAAAACCTTAATTTACCAATGTCTGCCTTCTCGCTACGGCTTCAACCCTGACGACGTGCGCAAAGCAGATGCGATCGAAATTGTGGTAGGTCAAGGGGCAAAACCAGGTGGTGGCGGGATGTTACTCGGACAGAAGATTAATCCCCGTGTTGCCCAGATGCGGACTTTACCAGAGGGAGTCGATCAGCGCTCTGCCTGTCGTCATCCCGATTGGACGGGTCCCGACGATTTAACTATCAAAATTCAGCAATTACGCGAATTGACCGATTGGGAAAAACCGATTTTTGTCAAAGTGGGTGCATCACGAACTTTTAACGATGTCAAGCTGGCAGTTCATGCCGGAGCGGATGTCGTGGTCGTCGATGGAATGCAAGGGGGGACTGCGGCGACGCAAACCGTGTTTATCGAACACGTTGGTATTCCCACCCTGGCAGCAGTGCGGCAGGCAGTGGATGCCCTGGAAGATATGAATATGAAAGGTGAAGTACAACTAATTGTTTCAGGTGGTATTCGCACGGGAGCCGATGTTGCCAAAGCGATCGCGATGGGTGCAGATGCAGTTTCCATCGGTCAAGCAATTCTGATGGCGTTGGGCTGCAACAGTGAAACTTACGTGCAAAAGGGGACGCATCATTCGGCAATAGAAGACTATACGGCGATCGGGACAGCACCAGGTTACTGCCACCACTGCCACACCGGAAAGTGTCCTGTGGGAGTGACAACCCAAGACGAAATTTTGGAGAAACGCTTAGAACCAGAAGTTGGCGCTCGGCGAGTCAAAAACTATCTGCAAACTCTAAATATGGAACTAACCACGATCGCCCGTGCTTGCGGTAAGCAAAACGTGCATCACTTGGAACGGGAGGATCTCGTCGCGTTGACGATCGAAGCTGCTGCGATGGCACGTCTTCCCCTGGCAGGGACAGACTGGATTCCTGGCGTTCAACCTATGTAATCTCTGGCTTAAAGCCCTTAATGTCCAGCCACGATTGCAGGCATCAACACGGTATCAATAGCGTGAATCGTGCCGTTGTCAGTCACGATATCAGTTTTGAGGATGCTGGCATTATTGACTTTAATTGTACCGTTAGCTGACTCAATTGCTAAAACTGAGCCTTCAACTGTCTCTACTTCGTCAATTTGTCCCAAATCATCAGATCTCACGTCGCCAAAAGCAACATGATAAGTCACGATTTTTTTCAGTTTAGGCAGATCTTGCAGCAGCAAATCTAAAGTTCCCTCTGGCAGTTTGGCGAAGGCTTCGTCGGTTGGAGCAAAAATTGTAAAAATGCCGGGACTCCTAAGAGTTTCTCTCAGTTCGAGAGCATCAATAGCTTTTACTAAAGTTTTGAAGTTTCCCGCGTTGGCAGCAGTTTCTAAAAGATCGCTCATGAGGTAATGCAATTTGATTCATGTAGTACAAGATACTTATAAATTGATTGGGTATCATATAGCTTCTATCAAGAGAGAGGTTGCTAAGAATTAGTTATGATGTTTTTAAATCGGTAATTGACTAACTCTACTTCAGTCTGCTACACAGTGTTTAGAAAAGTTTGGTTATTTCTGATTCTCTTCGTGGTTGGGACGATCGCTTTTACAGGTTGCATGACTGCTAGACAGCTAGAACCTGGAGTTGTCACCATCACTCTGAGCGGTTGGAGCAATCTCAACGAAAAACAACTGCTGCAAAAGGTTTTGAGAGATTTTGAAGCCAAGCATCCACGCATCAAGGTGAAATATGATGCGATCGCTGATGAATATATGGATGTGATGAAAACTAGGCTGATTGGCGAAACAGCCGCAGATGTCTTCTATTTAGAAGCTTTTGCTGCTCCAGAAATTATGCGTCCAGGGGTATTAGAACCGCTAAATAGTTATATTTCTAAAAAGTTCAACTTAGCAGATTTTTATCCTCAATTTCTTCAGGCATTTCAAAAAAAGCAAATAATTTACGGTCTACCTAAAGATTATTCTACCCTTGCCCTATTTTATAACAAAAAAGCTTTTCAATCTGTTGGTCTATCTCAGCCGCCTCAAACTTGGGAGCAATTGCGAAAATATGCCAAGAAATTAACAGTCGATCGCGATCGCGATGGGAGAGTCGAGCGATATGGTTTTGCTTTAGTTCCAGAACTTGCTCGCCAAGTTTTTATTATCGAAGCTTTTGGGGGAAAGTTGATCGACTCGAATGGAGAAGTTGCATTTGCCGAGCCAGAGAGTTTAAAAGGTCTACAATTACTAGTAGATTTATATCGCTTAGATAAATCGGCAGCTCAACCTTCTGATGTTGGCACGAGTTCAGCAGGTGAAATGTTCGGTCAAGAAAGAGTCGCAATGGCGATCGATGGTCCTTGGTTAATTCCCTATTTAAAAGAAACTTTTCCTCAGCTTGAGTATGCTACTGCTGAAGTCCCAACTATTAATCAGAAAAAAGGCACAATGGCTTATACAGTTGCCTATGTGATGAATCGAAAATCGAAACATAAAGCAGCAGCCTGGGAATTAATCTCTTACTTAACCGGACAAGAAGGAATGCAAGCCTGGACGAGCCAAGGTTCTGTATTTCCTACCCGTAGATCTGTAACTGATACCCTACAAGCCGATCGCAATCCTCTTTATTCACCTTTTATTGCTGGAGCTGAATATGCTACTATTTGGCAACTAAATGAAGACTTACCAATTATTCTCAATAATTTTAACAATCAATTTGTCAGTGCTATAATCGGTCAGCAAAGTTTAGTTTCGGCAATGACAAAAGCGCAGAAAACTGCCAATAAAGAAATAGCTTTATCGAAGTAGATATAGGAATTAGAGTGATTGGCGATCGCATTTTTAAAAATAAACCTCAGCCGAGAAATACCTCAGTGGGTTATCTTTTTATGGCTCCTATAATTATTATTTTAGGAGTATTTGTACTTTTACCTATTCTGATTGCCTTGGTTCTAGCTTTTTATAAAATTCAGATTTTAGGAGAATTTAACTACAGATTCAACGGCTTCAAAAACTTCACTCGTCTCCTCAATGACGATCGCGTGTGGATTGCCCTCAGAAATACGGTTGAGTATGTGGCGATCGTCGTCCCAATTCAAACTATAATTGCTCTCGGCTTGGCTTTAATTCTAAATGCTAACTTAAAAGGTAAAAATTGGTTTAGAATTATTTTTTTTATGCCGACAGTTACTTCCTCGGCAGTATTAACGATAATCTTTTTATGGATGTATAATTCAAATGGTTTAATAAATAGCGCTCTGGCTTTTTTAGGTTTACCAACTTATAACTGGATTGGCGATCCAAATGTTGCTTTAAAAGCAATTACAATTATGAATATTTGGTCAACAGCACCTTTATTCATGGTTATTTATCTAGCTGCTTTACAAGATATTCCTGAAAGTCTTTACGAAGCAGCAGCAATTGATGGCGCAAGTTGGTGGGATAAACTAGTTTATATCACTCTACCAAGTCTAAAATCCGTCACATTTTTTGTTGTCGTGATGGGGATTGTTGGTACATTCCAATTATTCGATCAATCATACATTTTCTCTCGCGGTACGGGTGGTCCAGATAACTCGACCTTAACAGTTGTATTGCTGATTTATCAATATGCTTTTAAGAGCTTAGATCTGGGTTACGCCGCAGCAATTGCTTTGATTTTAGCTTTGGCGATCGCCATTACTACACTAATACAACGTTATTTTTTCTCCGAAAAGGCGAATTAATCCAAACGTTATAATACATATATTCGCTCGATCGCACCAGACAGCCAAACGCTACATCGCTGTAAGGAGGAAAAGCTATGAGGTTAGCAAGATTACTGACAGCAATGCTGGCGATCGCATCACTAGCGATCGCCCAACCCGCACGTTCGGACGAAGAACCGATTTTCGATCTTTCCGAAACTCAGTTGCGGTTACCAGGAGAATCGGAGGCTGAGTTAGAAGCAAGGAACGAGCGGCAAAGAGCAGAATTTAATACGGATATTACCAGAGCGCTATACGAAATCGAACAAACTAGAACTTTTGCCCAACCCATTCAAGCAGAATTTCAAAGGAGAGTTTTCGACCTCGAACATCGTCCTTTTACTCCCGATCCAGCTAGAGATCTACCGAGTAATTTCAGGCTATGAGCAGTCAGCAAATTTCACTTTTGCTAGCTAATCCTACCGACTACACAATTGTTTTTAATGCTTCTTTAACACTAGGATATTGATAGTTGAAACCCGATGCTTGAGTGCGTTTGGGTAAAACCTGCTGCCCTTCTAAAACCACGATCGCCCCTTCTCCTAATAATGCCTCGATCGCAAGGTTGGGAACGGGCAACCAGGAGGGACGCTGCATCACCTCTCCCATCGCCTGCGCTAACTCTGACATCCGTACTGGATTTGGTGCTGTCGCATTGAATACTCCTTCCATTTCCGGTTTTGTCAATGCTGCGATAATTAAGTTTACCAAGTCATCGCGATGAATCCATGAAAACCACTGGCGACCGCTACCGATGGGACCACCAGCAAAAAGTTTGAAGGGAGTAATCATTTTGGCGATCGCACCTCCCATTCCCAAGACAATTCCAAAGCGCAAAATTACCAATCGCGTCCCTAATTCCTTGACTTTCTGCGCCTCTGCTTCCCACTCTTGACAGACTTGGGCGAGAAAATCACTACCAGCAGGACTGGATTCATCAAATGTCGCAGTTTCACTCGTCCCGTAGTAGCCAATTGCCGAGGTATTGACTAACACGCTAGGTTTGGGATTTGCTTTGGCGATCGCCTCGACAACTTTTTGCGTCCCTAGCTTGCGACTATTGAGAATTTCTTGTTTGCGTTGGGGTGTCCAACGTCCTTCACCAATTGGTTCTCCGGTTAAGTTGACTACGCCATCACAACCCGCGATCGCATCTTGCCACGCACCCGATTCTGTTGGTGTATAGGCAATAATTTCTACATTTGGAAAAGTAGATTTAGGAAATACTTTTTCTGCTTTATTGACGTTGCGACTAAATACGACAACTTGATGACCTTCTAATTTTAGTCGTTCGACCAGACGACTACCAACAAATCCAGTGGCTCCAGTAATTGCTACTTTCATAAATCTAGGGAGTGTGATTACGTTCTTAGTAAGGGCGCATAGCTATGCGCCTTTATTCTATTTATTTGATTCGCTGAAAGCCATACCGTTAGCCTCTGCATAGCGATTCATAAACCGCATAAATCTCTCCCAGTGGTCTTCTTGCTCGATCGCAAATGTACAATCTAAGCGTTGAAATTCATCTCCGTCCATGCCACCAAAAATGAATTTTGTCGAGTCAGGCGTGACTTGGATTTCACCTTCTTCATCGACCAAACGCACGAAGTTATTGAATTTTTTGGTAAAACTATTGAATCTTTCCAAAGATTTGAGTTGCTCAAAGCGCAGTAAAACCGAACGAACTCCCGAACGGCGATCGCGGCGTAAGCTAACGTTACTCAGTTCTTCGGGAATCCCTTCAAAGAAATAAATTGCAGCTACAGAAGTCATTAGACAGTGACCAGTGACCAGTGACCAGTGACCAGAACAATTTGCATTTGGTCAACATATATTAATTATCCCTCTAAAGTGAATGCTTAAAACAGGCATTGATTCAAATCTATAATCTTTCAGTGGTATTAATGTACTACGATAGTAGGCGATCGCGTTATGGAAGACATCTGGAAAGGAATTGAAGCTTGGTTAGCGGTCAATGCACCTGAATTATTGGACAGTCTGAAACCTGGTGCGACAGAAGCAGAGATCCAAGAAACAGAAAGTTTTCTAGGTGTGTCTTTACCAGAAGATGTTAAGGCGTTTTATCGCATTCATGATGGACAATGGGCGTGGTATGACAAACCAGAATTAGAGCGATATAACTCGCTCTATAATCTACACCGATTCTTGCCCTTATCTCGCCTACGGGAAGAATGGAAAATTTGGCTAGATGTGTTTGAAAACTTAGAACCAGAGTATCAATGGGTAACTCTCAACAGTGGTGAGACAATTCCCACTTGGAGCGAGAAATTTATTCCTCTCACCTCTGATGGTTGTGGAGATGCCTATTTTCTGGATTTGAGTGCTGTACTGCTGGGTGGGAATGTCGGTCAGATTATTGAAAATCGTAAATGTAATGGACTTTATCCAGTGGCTTCTAGTTTTCGAGTTTGGTTAGAGATGTTTATAGCAGATTTAGAAGCCGGACGCTATTGGTATGATGGCGAAATAATGGTCGTAGCTCGATAATCTGGGTATCGAGCTACGACAAGCAACTGAAATCAGTATGGAGCGATCGCCTTTTTGCAAACTAATTTGCCAACTAAGTGCTTGGTATGTGTCCTTTTCGGAAAGCCTTTTGGATCAGAATTAAAAGCATTCCAATTCCTGCAAATATCAACGCCAAAATGTGACTTGCAGGAGAAGCAAAAGCCACCAAAACGAGATCGAACAGTAACGCGATCGCCGGAATTATCAAGGGAACCCGAAACCCGCTAGTTTCAGGTTCTCGACGTTTGATCGACAGTAGTGAAAGGTTGACCAGACAAAACATTGCCAGAATCAAGGTGGCAGTGGTTCCTGCTAAAAATTGCAGTGTCCCGGAGAGCGCTAGAAAAATGGCAATGGGTAAAATGACCAACAGCGTTCGATAAGGCGTGGCTCTACGTCGATGTAATTTTCCTAACCAAGCTGGTAGCAATCCTTCACGCGACATCCCAAACAACAGCCGCGATGCCGTGACAAAATTGAGCAGCGCCGTATTGAGTACGGCAAATAGAGCAATGATTGTAAAAATGACCTGGGGAAAATTGGGCTGCGCTCGACGCACCACATCCAGTAGCGGAGCGCTAGAAGCAGCAAGCTCTGATGGATTGAGTACCTGAATTGCCAGCCAGGAGACGAGTATGTAGACGACACCCGCGATCGCCAAAGCAAGTAAGATTGCTATTGGCACGTTGCGTTCGGGATTTTTGACTTCTTCCGCCACATTGACAATATCCTCAAATCCAATGAAGGCATAGAAAGCCAGTGCTGCTCCCTGAATCACTGCCGTCCAACCGATTGCTGGCGCGTTGGGAACAGCAGCAGGATTAACCGTGCCACCACCGCTCAAAAACAAGGTTGAAACCAAAATGACGATCGCAAGACCCGAAACCTCGACAGAGGTGCAAAAGATATTCAGCGCCGAGGATTCCTTCATGCCTCTGAAATTGACATATGCCAGCACAGAAAAAAGCGCTAGGATAATCAGCCAATCTGGAATAGCTGGTGCAAAAGCGTTGAGATAGCCAGCAAACGCTTTCGACAGCGTTGCCATCGAGACTAAGCAGGTACAAAACATTAACCAGCCAACTAAGATTGAGAGCCAGTCAATGCGAAATGCCCTGTGGACAAAACAGGCGACTCCACCACTTTGTGGAAATCGACTGCCCAGTTCGGCGTAACTTAAAGCGGTGAATGCCGCGACAATCATAGCGGTCAAGAACGAAGCCCAAACCAAAGTACCGGAAAGTCCGGCAATTTTTCCGACTACTGCATAAATTCCCGCACCCAGAATGTCGCCTACTCCATAGACAACCAGAGTTGGCAATCCAAACACTCGCTTGAGCGAATCTGTTTCTACTACATCATTTACTTGCATGTAACTTTTTTATTTCATAATAATTTTCAATTCTGTAGCTTTTGCGATCGCTCGCATATAGAGTTGTCATAATGCTTTACGGTACAGCTGAGTCCCTGCTGCATCTGTATCGAGATCTACCGCTCATGGAGTAGGATTGCTGTAGAAGCACGATCGCGAAAGCTAGCCGATCGCTCATACAGATTTCAAGTTTTGCGATCGCTATCAGATTTTTTACCTGCTCGTATTTAATACTATAGGTTTATAGACTGAAGTATGTCTCCAATATCCTTCCTAGTATTTGTTTTCCATAATCATTTAAGTGGTAATTATCTCGCATCCAAATGCTATATGGATTACCGTTAGCATCTGGTGAACCGAGCCCAGCAGCGGTAGCCGGTCCATAGATAAACTCACTTTGAATTCCTGTCATGTCCAGGTATTCTAGATTATTTGCATAAGCAAACCACAATAAGTTACCGCGATAATCATTAGGAATTGTCGTATTATTTGTCGGATTTTGATCGAGTTCCTTAATACTTGGATTCAGTTGATAGTCAATTGGGTTAGGATAGTTGTTAGGGCTCCATGCTTTCGTCAACAACAAGATCTCGGTTTTGTGCTTAGTGACGCGATCGCTAGCTCTCACTTGGTTAACTACGCTTTGGAAATCACTTATGTTATTGCCATTGCTGATTCCTCCAATTATCAGCAGATCTGGCTTATATGTCAGTATGCAGTCCTGCACGCAATTTTTATAGTACTGAACCCCCGTACCACCTATTACAGAGGGGATAATTTCAACTTTACTACCAGGATACTCACGTTCTAAAAAGACATCTATAGGTGCTGTTGCTGTATCATTCTGAATGCTGTCTCCGAGCATAACGATGCGGAGATTCTGCCCATTTCGTAACTTTTGCATCGTGAGCGGAATACGTTGCCATCGGCTGGTTTTGGGAACATAATTCAGTTTGGCAGGAAAGCTATTATAAATTCCGTCAGCCCACTGTGCTACCTCTTGGGAAGTTGTTGACTGTACGGTAATATCATCAATAAAAAGAGGCTGCGAACCGAGCGAGTGAAAATTGATTCTCATTTGAACTGGTAGTAGGCTCCCGTTCGCTCCAACAGTAGCTTTGGTTCGGAAACGAAATTCATTATGCACCCAGTTGTTCGACTGAAAAACACTAGAGAATGTAGCATCTGGTAATTGGTTGCCAGTTTGCTTGTCATAGAACGTCGCCGACCAATATCCATAACCAACACTTCCGGGGTTATTAGTCGTTCCAGGAGCTTTACTGTTGAACGAGAGCCGATACCATTGCAGGGGAGTGGTATTTAGTAGAGGACTCGACCATGCATCATCAAATGTATAGTTTGTAGGACCAGGATGCTGAACTCGAATGGAGCGAGTACCAGATGTACCCCCAATAACCCAACTAGCACCAGGACCACGAAATATCCAGCCTTCGGAAGTCGGGCTTCGTTCAAAAGTAGAATAGAGAATTATCGCTCCCGCCAATACTTCAATCATTGTTAACAACCTTGTTTTAGAAGATATTTAGTGCTTGAGATGAGGTTGACTTATTAAAAATAGCCGTCTGTTGTATAGAACTGGAGAATAAAGGTGATATAGAAGATATTGCTAGGTATCAATCTACATAAGCAATTCCTTTGTTTGAAATAACTACTTCAAACTCAGTTATCTGAAGATGACTAAGTAACGTTTCTGCTTTGACGAACAAGCTACTGATGTCTTTAGTTAAAAATACCAGTTAATTATTTTATAGATCGCAAAAACTACTCAAGTTGTTCTATATATCTACAATGCCATAGTTTTTTCTTCTATAATTACTGACTCGTATAGATTTAACACCTAAACTTAGTAGCAGCGACACTAATAGATATTATTTTTTTAAAGTTTTGAAGCAATTGAGAACTCTATCACAAGCATTTATCGAAGGCATACTTTACAAATATCGATCTCGTGCTTCAGAATAACCTTTTATGCAACTGAATTGCGTTTAACAATATCTAAAGCTAAGATAGAAACTTATATTTAAAGCTTGCTATAAATTAGTTTAATTCTAGTCTATGTATATTGTCAATACGATAAATTCAATAAGCATCGGAAATTATAAGTATTAATTTTGAATAATGATGGCGATTGCAAATAAGAGTTATCTAAAAATACGACTGTTATTGCCATATTTTTATCTTGGTAACGAGATTGCAAGGATAAAAGCGGCGAGCTATTTAGTAAATTTAAACTTTACTATAAAAAATCTACTTAATAGTAGGAAAAACTTCGAGATAGCACGTAATTTTTAAAAAAAATAATTTTATTTTGTATATCTGTATAAACGTAGATCGAGGATATCATCAAGATCTTTGCTTTTCAGATCTTTACCATTGGGAAATAAATCTCTTACTGTACTTACTAGTTGGTAGTCTTTAATGAATTCTTTGATGAATCCATGTAATTCCTTTGGAGCCGCTTGGTTAAATACGCCATAGAAATCTGGCGAGCCGTCAAAAGTATCATCAATTGGACGAGCGCCGACTGTACTAATAATCCATTCTGGAGGATTTTCTCTAAGTGAAGCAATGGCTTTTTTAATATCGTTTAAAGTATAAAAATCACTATATGTAGTATCGACTAATGTTGGATTTTTACACTGTAATAAGGTATAAAGAACAGGTGCTGAACCATAGATAAAACAAGATTCACCTGGTTTAATATTTTGACGTAGCATTGAGAAAGCAACAGCTTTATCTTTTGGAACTTGAATAAATTTTGTCATTGGTGAATCTAGAGAATAGCGAACATCCCCATATAAACCCTTGTTACTAAATCCTCCTATTTGAGACACGGTAAATATAATAACTGTAATTCCAATAAATAGTAAACAAAAGCTTTTTTTCCAGTAAGTAGGAACCTTAGATGACATTAATATAGTTATAATAGTTAGTGGCATCAACATTACAGAGTCTAAATATGCTCTGCCAGGCCACGACATCTGCATAGCCCAGGTCGAGCCGAGGGTGAGAGCTATTAGTAAGGGAAAAATTGGCTCTGGTACTCCTAAAAGTTTCTGACTGAACTTAGGAAAAATACAACTTCCTAAAAGAGCGAAGCTAAAGAATGTACTTGGTAAATCGTAGGTGAATAAAAGAGCTGTACTAGCAATTATAGTTGGTAAATTATGAGTATTTATTAAATGTCCTATCAGTGAAATACTAATTCCAATCAGTAATAGTGAAGGAAGTAGCAATATCCCAACTAAGTTTACATTATATTTAGAATTTGCTTTGGTCGGATACTGAATTAATCTAAAGACTATTGCAGATAATAATATAGGAATAATAACAACTTTGACAACTTCTTTAATAGAAGAATCAAATTTAATACCACCTAAGAAAACATCTATTAATGCAGCAAAACCACCAACTCTCTTTTTCTCAGATGCATCTAAAAAAAGCTGTTGAAAGGCTGGGATAAGAGCTTGATTCAGAGCTAAGAATAAAACTAATGCTCCTAAACTTAATAGAAGACCTGTAATAAAAGGAGTAGTTAGAGTACGTAAATATTTTTTTGGGTTCCGTAAGGAATAAATTAAGATAACTCCTAATGTTACTAATATGCAAAGGGTTCCATTGCTCTGACGCGCTGCTATAACGAGAGCAAGAGAGAATCCAGAAATAGCAATATATAGAAATGATAAAGTAGAACTTCCTTTTTCTAGCTTGTTTAACCCAAGAATAATGAAAAGAGCGGAAATCGACAAAAATAAGTATACGTAAGAAGTACTCCAGTGAACTAGTGAAGAGTTCATCAAAGCAAATCCACTACAAAGGGCTACTGATATAACCTGAGATGAGAATTGACGAAATATGAAATAATAAACTAGCAAATTAGTCGTCTTAACTATAAAAGCGGCGAACAAGCTAGCATAGTAACTTTGACCTAAAATATTTTGGAAGAAAGCGTCAAAGATAATGGGTATAAAACCAACTTGGAATACATAGTCTCTGTAAGGAAAGTCATTATGAAGTAATCTATTGCCAAGATGAAAGTATAAAGCTGAATCTCTCCAATTCATACCATAAAATGACCAAGGAAAAGAAGAGAAAAATGCGACAACTAATAAAATAATGAGAGCAAAACTCTTTTTATGATGCTTAAAACTAAGTAGAGTATTCATTTCATCCTTTGCTATTGAATCGAAAATTATTTTTTATTAGAAGTTCTTAAGTTCAACTAACTCGATATTGAATTAGTTTTAAGAAATTTGCAATACAGCATCTGCATTGAGTGCTACTTTTATACTATTATTCACGCTCCTTTCATCTGGATATACGTGTGCCATGCTAGCTATATAAAGATTGGGAATTGGAGTTTTGTAAGCTGGAATCTTGTCAGAAAAATTTTTATCGCAAACCGTAGCAGCTGTTTTTGTGCGAAAGACTTGGATATCTTTAATTCCTTTAGTTTCTAGATCGGGGTAAATTGACTGTAGCTGTTTCTTAAAAAGACTAATAATTTCTGGATCGCTTTTAGATAATATTGGTTCCCTCCAAGTAGCATATCTAGATAAATACGTGACGTGTAACCCTTGATATTCCTTTGAAGATAAAAAGTTCGTTTGCTCGATTACGCCTCCAAAATCAAAACCAGGATCTCCGACATTTAACCAATAGATGTTACTTAAAGGTTTTTCTGTAACAACAACGACGCAGATAGCCCCAAAATATTCAATTTTTTCTAGCTGTTTGCGATAGTTAGAAAATTTGCTTGGAATGAGCTTAGCTAAATAAATGGTGGGAATAGTGACTAATATTTTATCAGCTCTAAACTCTCCTTGAGGAGTTTTTACACCTATAACGCGATCGTTCTCGAAGAGTAGCTCTGTGACTGGAGTATTTTTGAAAATAATTACTTTCTTTTCTCTAAGTTTAACCTCAAGCGCATCAACTAATCTTTGTAGACTTCCCTTTAAATATCCTAGTTTTTCTTTTCCTTTGGAGCGAGATTTCAACCTCTGTGTCATTCGTCCAATCATCCAAGCAAGTGGAATCTTAGCGGCGTATTCACCAAATTTAATTTCAAGCATTGGATACCAAATAGTATTGGTAACTCGTCTCCCTGCCCACTTATAAAACCACTCTAAAGCAGAAATATTTTCATATTTTTGCCACTTTCTTTGTTTAGATAGAAATAAACTAGTTAGCCCAAAGCGGATTTTATCTAATAAGCTTAATTTTGGAAATTGTAATAAATCTTTTGTGGTTGTGAAAGGATGAATATTTCCATAACGATACATGCCCATTTTTGTTTCAACAAATCGTACATCTTGAGAAAGATTTAGTTCTTTTAGTAGCCAGTTAATCTCTGCGTCGTGAGTAAAAAAGTGATGATAAAAGCATTCGAGCTTTGTTCCTCCAATGTCAAAAGTTGATAATAGCCCTCCTAGCTTACTAGAAGCTTCTAATAGAGTTACTTTTTCACCACGTTTAGCTGCGATGTAGGCAGATGCTAAGCCAGTTGCACCACCTCCGATAATTAATAGATTCATTGCTTTGTTCAAATCTCTTTTTGTGATTTAGATATAGATTGAATTATTCGGACTTTGTAATTGCAGTCTAAAAATTGCTCTGTGTAAAAGCTAGGTTTACTCAATTTCACTTTTCAGCTTTGTTAATGACGTAAAGCCAAAGTAAGGAATGTAGCTCAATCCCCAGATTGTTATAGGTAAATACTGACAGGCATGAATGACTACAATACAGGCTAAAGCTGTTTCTGATGGCACTTGCCAAACATTTAGAGCTAGCGTTCCGAAATATTGAAAAGCTCCTAAATATCCTGGAGCAGTTGGAGCTAGGATGCCTAAATTGACTAACCCCATTACAAATAAGGGAGCTGTTAGCGGCACTTCCAGTTCAAAAGCTTGAATAGCAATATGGAAAACGATTCCCTCCACTAACCAAATAGTAAGGCTCAATCCTAATATAGTTAAAGGAAGGAATGGAGTTCGCCACACTAATGTTAATCCTTTGGCAAACTGCTGGAGAAAATTTTGTAACTTTGTCGAAGGTAAAATATTAGTTTTTGTATCCCATAGAGAACGAGTCAAAGTTAACAGCATGACTATTGTTAACGCTCCTCCAAAGATAGCGAGTCCTAAAACTCCTACTGACGAAACCCATGTAGGAATGCTACTGTTTCTCGTTCCCAAATATAACAATCCTACTAGCACTAAACCATCAAAAATACGTTCGACTAGGATACTGGCTAGAGCAAAAGAGCGACTAATTTGACAACTTTTACCGATCGCCTGCGCCCTAACAATTTCACCTAAACGAGCTGGTAAGATATTATTGGCTCCATATCCTAAAACTACTGCTCCCAAAGAATCACCCATAGAAACTCTATGAGGAAGTAAAAATTTCCAGCGCCACGCTCTGATGATGAATCCTAAACAATATACTCCTACCATCGTTATGAGAGTGGATAAAGAAACTTTATTAAAAGCCTCTATTACTGATACCCAATCCAATCTACGAAAAACAAAGTAGAGAAAAATAAAACTAATTAACCACCCTAACCAAACTAGTGAATTGCGTTTCAAATTCTAATATCTCCTGGGAGAAGTGTCGCAGTATTGTAAGCCTCTTTTTTAGTTTCAAAACCATCCTGTTCTTTGACAATATAGAGTGGACGTTGCTTCACCTCATCAAAAATTCGCCCTAGATACTCACCAAAAAGTCCCAACGTTGTTAGTTGAGCGCCTCCAAGAAATAAAGTTGCTAAAATCAAAGATGTAAAGCCTGGTACATCTTGAGGAGAATAGCCGAAAACCCTAAATCCTAAAATCCGATGCAGGAAAAAGAATACAATACTTACTAAGGAAAAGAAACAAATGAATAGACCGAAAATGCCACTAACTTGTAAAGGTCGATAGGAGAAGTCGATCATGCCATCCAGGGCCAGACGCAAAAGTTTCTGAAACGTATATTTTACCTCTCCAGCAAAACGCTTATGTCGTTCGTAGGGAATACCAATTTGCCGATAACCTATCCAAGAGCGCAGTCCTCGGACAAAACGATTGCGTTCGGGCATGACATTCAACCAATCCACGATGGTTCTATCCATAATGCAAAAATCTCCTGAATCTAAGGGGATCTTAATAGACGAACACCACGCTAGTATGCGGTAAAAAATGTAGTAAGCAGAGCGTTTGAAGATATTTTCTTTTCTTTTAGTTCTAACTCCGTAAACTACTTGATATCCTTGTCGCCACTTATCTAAAAAGCGGTAAAGTTCTTCAGGAGGATCTTGCAAGTCAGCATCCATGACAGCTATCACATCGCCAGTTGTATAACGAAGACCTGCACTGACAGCTGTTTGATGACCAAAGTTACGAGAAAAACTAATATACTTAAAACGCGAATCTTTTTGATAGAGTTTGCGTAAAAGAGAAAGAGTTCGATCGGTACTTCCATCATCTACGAGGATGGCTTCAAACGCAGAATTCCAAGTAGGGGAAGCACCAACGATACGCTCGTAGAGCTTCGGAATATTCTCTTCTTCGTTGAAAAGTGGGATTACAATTGACAGCATTGGAAGAGTAGTTCTTAAGGTGAAGTATCGTGACGATCGCTCAGTTTGAGGTATTCTGTAGATCGAAAAGTGAAATCTCAAACTAGCATTCAGTCAGCATTTTAAGAGCTGAAGCGCGATGCTAAAACACCCTGATAGTTTTCAATAGTTCTCAACCAGAAAGGGCTGTAGCAGTTAACTCGCGATCGCTTCTGGAGTTAGTAACAACTGTAGGGTTCTTTGCCAGTTTGGTAATACGATCCCGAATGTATCAGATAACTTTTGATTGTTTAATACAGAATAAGCCGGTCGCTTTGCTGGTGTAGAATACTGCTCTGAGGCGATCGCGACTAACCTCTGTAACTTGAACGTGTTAAACTTTCGCTCTTGTTCGAGAATCGCTTTAGCAAAACCATACCAACTAACTTGTCCCGTAGCACTCAAGTGATATATCCCACTTTTATGAGCTAAGAAATCATATAGATTGTGTTTTGTGGCTTGAAATAAAATTTGTGCTGTAGCTTCAGCAATTAAGCGACTCCAGGTGGGAGATCCAACTTGGTCGTTAACGACTCGCAATTCCTCTCGTTCCTGAGCTAGCCGCAGGATTGTCAGCAGAAAATTGTTCCGATGTCGGCTATATACCCAACTAGTGCGA
This sequence comes from Chroococcidiopsis cubana SAG 39.79, assembly GCF_003991895.1. Lineage (NCBI taxonomy): Bacteria > Bacillati > Cyanobacteriota > Cyanophyceae > Chroococcidiopsidales > Chroococcidiopsidaceae > Chroococcidiopsis > Chroococcidiopsis cubana. The sequence goes on along the minus strand of NZ_RSCK01000007.1, from coordinate 101,543 downwards.
AGGATAGAATACGAGCCACCCACTGCCTCAATAGCCTGCTCGCCTATGAGTTTGGTTTTACCATAAACATTTTGAGGGTTGGGTAAATCTAGCTCGGTGTATGCTGTACTTTTTTTACCATCAAACACGTAGTCTGTTGAATAGTGAATGACTGCTGCACCTAGTAATTTTGCTTCTTCTGCAATGATGCCAGGGGCAATTCCATTCACTGCCATTGCTGTATCCGAATCTAATTCAGCTTTGTCCACAGATGTATACGCAGCAGCGTTAACAATTAAGGTGGGTTTAACTTCGCGCAGCGTCCGACGAATAGTGTCTGGTTGAGCCAAATCCATTTGCAGCGCTCTTTGACTGGTGCTGCGTCCTGTAGAGATGACTTTACCCAAAGGCATTAAGGTCTGCTGTAGTTCCCAACCTACTTGCCCAGTTAGACCTGTCAATAGAATTTTCATGCAAATACCTCTGCTTCTCGTAGCAATTTCCCAGCTCGATCTTTGGCAGATAGAACTGGCTCATTTTCAAGAGGCCAAGCGATCGCCAGATCGGGATCGTTCCACAAAACACAGCGTTCGTGCTGTGGAGCATAATAATCTGTGGTTTTATATAAAAACTCTACGTATTCAGTGAGTACCATAAACCCGTGAGCAAAGCCTTTAGGAACCCAAAGCTGCTGGTTATTTTCTGCACTTAAAAAGGCTCCTACCCATTGACCGAAAGTCTTCGATTGCTTTCTTAAATCTACCGCAACATCAAATACGGCTCCTTGTACAACTCTTACAAGCTTGCCTTGAGGTTGCTGAATTTGATAGTGCAGACCACGCAATACATTCTTGGTAGAGCGAGAATGATTGTCTTGGACAAAACGAGCTGAAATGCCGATTTTTTCCCAAAAAGCCTTTTCGTTATAGCTTTCGTAAAAGAAGCCTCGGTTATCTCCGAACACGTGCGGCTCAATTATGAGAACGTCAGGAATGGCAGTTTCTATAACTCTCATGGTTCTATCCTTTAAGCGCATAAAATGCCTGCTCTAGCTCGCTGAGTGTCGTCATCACATGAGATTCATCATCTAGAAGCTCCATCAAATATCTTCCATAACTACTTTTGAGCATAGGTTTAGCAAGGTAGCGCAACTGAACTGAGTCAATATATCCTTGTCGATAGGCAATTTCTTCAATGCAAGCAATTTTGAGTCCTTGCCGTTCTTCTAAAGTTTGAATAAAGTTAGCTGCCTGATGCAACGATTCGTGTGTACCTGTATCCAACCAAGCATATCCTCGACCCAAAACCTCTACTCTTAGCTGACCTCGGTTGAGGTAAACTGAATTCACATCTGTAATTTCTAATTCATTACGAGCAGAAGGCTTAAGGCTCGTAGCGATTTTCACTACCTGAGAGTCATAAAAGTATATTCCAGGTACTGCATACTTGGACTTAGGAATGAGAGGTTTTTCTTCAATACTGACAGCACGTCCGCGAGGATCGAACTCAACTACACCGTATTGTCGCGGGTCTTTAACTGGATAACCAAATATTAATCCTCCTTTGCGAAGCATGGAAGCACGAGCCAATATTTCACTTAACCCATGTCCGTGAAAAATGTTATCACCTAGAATCAGACAAACTGGTTCGTTTTGAATAAAATCTTGACCTAAGATAAAAGCTTGCGCTAACCCTTCAGGTTTAGGCTGTTCGATATAACTAAACTTCAATCCCCACTGACTACCATCTTTCAATAACTCTTGAAACAGCGGTAGATCGTTAGGTGTAGAAATAATCAATATTTCTCTAATCCCCGCTAGCATTAGTATGGATAAGGGATAGTAAATCATTGGTTTGTCGTAAACAGACATTAACTGCTTACTAACAACACGAGTTAAAGGATAAAGTCGAGTTCCAGAACCACCAGCTAAAATAATGCCTTTCATTTGATATACCTCAGTTGATGATGTAAAACGACTAGTTTTACGTTAATTTCCGCTGGAATGAAGTTGATAATAACTAGGATCTACCGTAGCGACAGAGAGACTTTCATGATGAAAAACCTTTCTAGTAATAAAAACATAGCTGTTAAAAATTCCTAGTTTTTGGTCGGAGTAATTAGAAAAATCCACTCTTGTCTCAAATCCGAGCGAGTGTAAGAAATGAAAAAGATCGATTCCAAAAGTTCTATAGGCTAAAATCTTGCCGCGAATTTTATCTCCATGATATTCGGGAGGCAAAAGATATACGTCCTCATCCGTAGAAGTGTCAACGCGAACAAGAGTCGGTCTATCAAAATAACAAGGAACAGTAAAAATATGATAACCTCCTGTTTTCAAAACTCGATTGACTTCAGAAAATCCTCTTTGATAATCTCTTACATGTTCAAATACATCTTCTGTGATGACAAGATCGAAAGTTTCATTATCAAAAGTTAATTTTTCTAAATTTTGACAGAATACTCTTTCATGAATTTCCGTTCCTGTTTTGATATTAGGTGAGAAAATTGAGGATGTGTATGAGTCATAATTACTTAATACTTTATAAAAAGCATCGTTCGTGTCAGTACTATAAATTTTTAAGCTTTGTTTTTTTGGAATACAAGAAATAGAAGGGGTATTTTGAATAACTTCACTAAGAATGATTTTGGCAACGTGTCTTTTTCTAGACGAGCTACGACAAAACATGCAGTACATATTATTGCGTGCCATATCCACATTCAAGCAGACGAATAACGATATTTTTCCACATACATTACATCTCCCCAGCTTGTGAAAAGCAAAATTTTTTACTGCACTTTTAGCAACATTTAAGGCTCGCACGATCGCATCTCCAGAAATAGTTTTAACTCCCTTATTCTAAATTTTCACAACCTAAGTTTCAATGGAGAAAAAATCAGAAAAAATCAGTTAGTTGTGACTTTGATTCAGTAATTTATTAACTACTCGATCGAGTTGAGAAACATACTCTTTAGCATTTGACTGGACTAAATGAATTCCATCACTCGTTATCCATTTACCAGCGGGTAATTCTGGTAACCACTCAAAAGAGTTTTTCGGAAAAAGCGATTTTAGTAATTCTCTAATTTGCCTTTGTTTTGTAGTATTATCAACAACTGGTTCGCCAGGTATATCAAATAAAATAACTCGAACAGCTTCTTTTTGAATATCTGCAATTTGATTTTTGATAAACTCAGCTTCTTTTACTATCAACTGTTTTTGTTGAGTATCTAGTTCAATATTACGATCCTCAACCAACTGTTCTATCATTTTTTTACGAAAATCTGAATTAATAACTTGTTTTTCATCTTGGCGTTCAACGTCTTTTGCATTTCTTTGTTTATACTCATTTTCTAAATACTGCATTAAAACGCTAGTAGGACGATATTCTTGCCTAAACATCGGAAAATGAATTTTTATAAATGATGTTAAAGGATGAAATAAAGGATTGACTAACTTAGTATCTAATTTTCGCCCGATAGTATCATTTAATTCAACTAATAACAAACGCGGTTTTATGTCTTTTCTTCTAACAATCTCTAAGCCAGTTTGGGTAGAACCTCCAGACATACCTAAATTAGTTGCTCGATTGCTGAAATATTTAATAGGAAGATTATTTGCTAATGAACTTCCTACTAAAACAATAGGTGTTGAGCTTCGATCGTAAATATATTTTTCTGCTTTAATAATATTAGCTTGCCATTGATTGATTCCTTCACTAGAAGGTAAAAAACCATAGAATATAGAACTTTGATATAAAATAAGGCAAGCTATACAAACTAATAACGGACGAATTACTAAACTTAAGTTAGAAATAAAAAACATGCGATCGCTCCTAAAACTGAAAGTATATAAATGTATCAGTGCTGCCAGCATCGAGAAGAGTCAGTGCTAGTAGTATTCCTAAAACTAAATCCATACCACTTTTTAATGAAATATTTTTTAGTAGTTTATGATTAGAAAAATATTTATAAGTTAAGAAATAAAATGAGTGCGAGATAATAACTGGTAAAGCAAATAAAGTAGTAGGGACGATGAGGTCGAGAGACAATTTTTGATGAATATTTCTAGTTAAAGTAATGAAAAAATCTATTGCAGCATCAAAATTAACTAATTTGAAGAATATCCAACCTATTGAAACAAAGCTAAAGATCAGAACCCAACGAATTAAATCTAATAAGAATTGCTGCCAAAAAGAATTTGACCGAGCTTGTATTTCTTTTGATGTTTGGTTGACACCTAGTAATCTTTCTACAGCTAATCCGCAACCGTGGAAAATACCCCATACTGCATAGTTCCATGTTGCTCCATGCCACAGTCCGCCTAGTGTCATAACGACTATCAAGTTGATATAGGTTCTAATTTTACCTTTTCTATTCCCTCCCAAAGGAAAGTATAAATAGTCTCTTAGCCATGTTGATAATGAAATGTGCCAGCGTCTCCAAAATTCTGACAGCGAGAGAGATACATAAGGAAAATTAAAGTTTTGTGGTAGTCTATAACCTAGAGCCGCAGCTAGACCTATCGCTATTAATGAGTAACCAGCAAAATCTGCAAATATCTGTATTGAGTAGCCAACTAATAGAACTATATTTGTCATAGTTCCTAAGCTTTGATAGTAAGGAAAGCTAATCCAGTACGTGTAATCCTTTAAATTGTCAGCTATTACCATTTTTAAATAATAGCCAATTATCAGCGATCGCAAAACATCGTACCAAGGTATATTCTTCAAAAATTTTGGTTGAATTTGAGCATAAAAGTCACTTGCTCTTGAAATAGGTCCTGAAATTAAGCTGGGAAAGAAAGTAATAAACAATGACGTGCTAAGAAGATGATGCCTGAAACTGATTTTTTTGCTATAACTTCCTCTTAAAACGAAACTTTGTTCTCTAGTAAGATCGACTAGTAAACCAATAGATAAAAATGTGTAAAAAGATAAACCAATAGGTACTGGTAGATCGGATAGCAAGGTGATAATGCTATCGGTCAAAACATTTGATATATGAAAAGTAGTAGTAATAAAATTAGTTATAAGTATGCCGTATTTAAAAAAACCTAAAATAAGCAAGTTTCCTACTATGCCTAAAGTCATCCAAAGGCGTTTTTTGCGTTTGTTCAATAAGTTGATTATTTGAAAACTAGCAATCGCGTTAAGGCTAATTGATAGCGCTAGCAATCCAGTAAGCCATGAGGAGTTCCATCCGTAGAAAATGAAACTTCCAGCAATGATGATTATGGGTTGCTGTTTTTGAAAAAACGGCAAGTAATAAATTATAGAAGTAATTAAAAAGAAAATAGCAAATTCTGGGCTTGTAAATAACATGGCTTGTTATTTTTTGACTAAGGTTTGAATAGTTTAGTAACTAGTAATTAGGTGTTGAAGATCGTCAGTCGTGAAAAATTTTATCCACAGCTTGATGCTAATCGGAACTGATAATATTGGTCTATTGGCGATCGCTAAATGATTCGTGCAAGCTTTCAGCGGGGCGATCGCTCGTTAATGGTTCATTCTCAAACTTAGTTTTCTTGAATAGGTCTGAGAACAATACCTTCAAAAAAAGTGGTATAGAGTTTATCTGGAGTCGTCCGTCCTGCGGTCAACTCAAGGCGAAAAGTATGCTGACCTTGAGATAACTCTACAACACCAAGTTCTTGATAAAGTTCTGGACCACCCGTAGCTGCCATCTCCTCTGGTTTGACCAATTCATTCTTAGTTTGTGTCTGCCGATTGACACGCCAATAGCTTTTAAGTGGAGCTGTAACTTGTGTCTTCTGACCTCCATCAATACTCCATGCAAACGGTGATGTCCAACGATACTTCTCAAGTAGGGAGTTTGTGGTTATGCCCGTAAACAGTAATTGGTAACGTCCAGGCTTAGGCACGTTAATCGGGATCTCGACTGAGTATCCTTCTGGACTGGGTTCGCTGCTTGCAAATATTTGCAGAAAAGGTTGCCAGAAGTCACTCGCAGGTGGAGGATTGTGCTTTCCAGGTTGAGCCAACATCCATTCCTTTGTCCATTTACCTGTTTTGGCTAAAAATACGTACTGTAAAGGATCGGATTTCTCTCGCGGTAGGCTGTACTTGGCTATTTTAATTTTACTTGCATCTCGGATGAAAGTCGTTTGGTCGATTGGTAGAGTGACCTCACCATTCTTAAGCTTTAGGGGTTTGCTGCGACCCATGGCATCAATAAGCTGAGGAGTTTTATCTGGTAAAGGTGTTACTGCATATGTGACACTTCCACCACTCAAACCAGCTTGTAAGACTTTCCATGTTGCGATCGCCTCGTTGCCTTTTTGAAAGACGTAAATTTGCGCGGATGGGCGATCTATGCTTTCCACTACCTGCGCATTACCGATAATATGCGCCGCTACTGAGTAAGTAATTCCATCTGGGAGCGGCGTTAAGTCGCGATCTACAAGTGCAGCAAAGCTATCGTAATTCGTGCCAAATCGTTTGTGGAAGAAATGAAATTGCCGTGCATATCCTTCCTTCATCCCTCTAAGACTAACTAAAGTTGGATCTTCCGTTCCCCAGATGGGACGTTCCGCTGGCACGCCGTGTTTTGAGAGTAAGGCTTTATAAGGGGCTAAGTCATTAGTGTGAAAAGAAAAGACATCGATGAGAGGAGCTACGCCTTGCTTTAGCACTCGATCTAGAAAGGACACGCCATGACTAGTAAAACCAGATGCAACAATTTGAGCTTTCGGGTTAGCAGATTTCACTGCTCTGGCAGTTTGCCGGATCAGTTCGGCAAATTCCTCTGGTGTTCCTAACCAAAAGTTATTAGCATCTGGTTCGTTCCAGATTTCCCAAAATTGAATTTCTTGCTTAAACTCCCGCGCAGTTTTCTCCACAAGTTGATTCCATAACTGATAGTCTCTCGGCTTTACACGCGCCCATACTGCTGCACCTTCGCCTGTTTCTTGGGTTTCCTGTGGACGAGAAGACAATTCGCGAGGCATTTCTGCAAACTCGCCCATAACGCTAATCCCTTCCCGATGCAGAGCCTGAGCTATTCCTTTCCACTTGCTAAAACTAACTGAAACCTGCGAATCATTTTTGTTGGCACTAAGCAAGGGACACAAAGTATGCAGTTTCAGAAAATCAGCTTTTGCAACGATTTTTTGAAAAAAGTTGTCAGACTCTGTTTTATCTGTTGGCTGAAGTTGATTTGAAGAGGCAGAGATTTTTAAATCCCGCGCTTGAGCTGAGGTCGGCTTAACTTGTAGATTTTCATAAGACCAATGCCAAAAGTTGAGGCGACTCCAAGCAGCACCCAGTAGTCGGTGGCTGCGAGCTAAAGCGGCTGCTTTAGCAGGATCGTTTTCTCCATCATAAGGAATTGTAAACAAACCCCAGCGAGAGTCAGGGTTAACTGGACTAGGATCGAACACCACCCCAACTCTGGTTTTAGCCTCAACTTTTGACTGCCCTGCGCGGGCTGAAACTGTCAAGTAATACAATCCACGACTAGGTAGTTGAAGATGCAACGGAATCCCTTTAAGTGGATCGACCTGAGATCGTAATGGAATCTTAGCATTGCTAGTCCAAGAACCATTATGCTCCCGGATCTTATACTCTACAACGTCAGGCTTATTTCCTGAAACTTGAATCATTAAGTCAACTGGCTGAGACTCAATAAATAAGTTACCAGGTTGTTTTGAACTCACCCTAACTTGAAAAGCATCAGACGTACTAACAGCATCATTGAAAGTAGAAAGAACCACTGTTGCTGTACATGCGATCGCCAGGACAACATGGAAAAGGACGGCTCTTTTGGCAGAAGGTTTAAGCAATCTCATCTGTCTATAGGTGAAACTAGATGGAACCTAAGTTGGAAAATCTCTTGGAATACGATGTATTCTTCCAAGTCATCTGAGAATCTAGCAGCCTGTGTGTTCTTACTGTCTCACGACTGAATTCTAGAAAATTCCTCTACCTGCTAAATTAGGGTTAGTTGTAAAACCCCGCTCTAGATTGTCCTGGGAAGTCCCGTCATATACAGTGTACCTACTGTTACACTCCTTAGACTCATTAATTATGGCTCCAATAACGTTCAGCTTACTTAAGGCTTCTAAAGATTGATTGAGGTCAAATCGAGTCACGCGATTGAGGCGTTCGACTACCACAGTACCACTACAGAGTGATGCAACAATGCTGGCATCCGCCAATCCCAATATAGGAGGAGCATCTACGAGTACCAAATCGTAAGATTGTTCAAAAGACTCGATTAGATGCTTCATGCGTTGAGAGCTTAATAGCTTAACTATATCTGTTGGTGTTGGTCCTGCCGTCAAAACATCCAGTGAAGGTTGCACAGATTGAATGCAATCCCGCTCCCGTACATCTGCTTCTTCAGTCAATAGTGTAGATAACCCTCGATCGTTAGATAGATTCAGTAGTTTGTGAATATTGGAGCGTCGTAGATCCGCATCAATTAGGAGAACTCGCCGTTGTAAACGGGCTACACTCAGTGCCATACCCGCAGCCAGTGTTGACTTACCCTCACCAGTCAGTGCTGAAGTTAGTAACAAAGACTTGAAGGATAGGGGCGAGCCTAAGATTTGAATGTTTTGATATATCAGATCCATCGACTCGCGGAAAGGAAACCAGTTTAATGCTTGTATTCGTTGAGAGGTTAAACTTTGCTGTTTGAAGAAAGGTAGAGCGATCGACGGCTTCTTAAGCTCAAAGTTTGGTAATTTTGGTGTAATACCTAATACAGGTAGGGAACTCAGTTTCTGTAGTTCGTCGCAAGAGTGAATAGTATCATCGAGTGCTTCAAGAAGAAAGGCAGCTCCAATACCTAAAACTAAACCAAATACTGCCCCTGATACCAAAAGCATTATTCTGCCAGTTCCCATGTATACGCCAGGTTCGGGATCTCGGATGATTTGCCAGTTAAATCCGCCCTGCGCAATTTTAATCCCCAAATTTTGTTGCGTCTGGAGAAGTTGCTCCAGGGTTTTTCGATTGATCGCAATTTCTGGCATGAGACGGTTGTACTCTGCTAATAGTTGTGGGTATTTAAGCAGAGTAGAGCGCAGTTGCTGTTCCGATTTAGCAAGGCTTTGGTCGCGGGCACTCAAACCAAACCAAACTACCTGTGCATCAACCAAGGCATCAACTAGCTTCCGGTCAGAATCGCCAAGCTGTAGTTGTTTGGGCAGAGATTTTTCTGTGGTACTTAGTTGGGCAGGTAATCGATCCGCAGAGCGCCCTGCTTCCGTACGTAATAGACCAATTAGGTTTTGACGCTGCTTGAGTAAATCTTGAACTTTGGGGTAATCGTCTCTGTATTGCACCCGCAGCTTTTCTAAAGTGACATCTAGTGCTTGAATTTCATCCAGTAATGACTGATAACGAGGAGATTGGCTGAGACGAGAGGCAATGAGTGCTTGTTGTGGCGATCGACTTATTTGCTGCTGTAGCTTATTGTAGCGAGCTTGTTGATCCTGAAACTGGGCGCGAATTGTTCGTCGCTCGCTCTCGACAGCCGCCAGTGCATCCAACAAATTTTTTGCCTGTACTTCTGGGTCGAGTAGTTTATTTTGCTTGCGAAAATTTTCTAGGTTCGCCTCAGCCTGTGACACATCTTTTCGGATTTTGGGCAATTGCTCGTTAACAAAAGCAAGTCCATTGGTTAGGCGTAATTTTTGCTGTTCTAAATTATAAATTTGATAGACATTTTGTAGTGCTTGAAGAACTTTTTGACTCTTAATAGGGTCTCCTGCTACAAAAGTTACTTCAAAAACTTGACTGAGTGTTTGCAAAGTTTTTGTTCCGCTTTCTACTTGAGTTACTTTTAGCGGTGATTGTTTAACTTTCGCTGGTTTGCCGTTGATCTCTTCTACTGTAATATTAGGGTACTCAGGACGAAGTAGTTCCACAGCCCTCTCTACGAGCTTTGGACTTGTCATCACGCTAAGTTGCGCCGTGTAGTCAACTTTAAGATTTGAGTCAGTAAAATCACTCTCCTCTACTCCTCCTTGTGCATTACTGTTTTGTCCCTGGTAAAGATTAGAGCTGACTAGCAACTGCATAGAACTCTGATATGTCGGCTTTGCCATCAGTGCCAGAAAGCTTGAGGCGGACAGAGGAATGCAGAAAAGACTTAAGATCAAAAGGCGGCGACGCAGTAAAACTGTAAATAGTTGCCGAAGATCGGTTGCATTGGCTCTATTCTCTACTCTATGCTCTACGGACAGTCGCTCGTTATCTAGACTAGTATCAGCCATCACTAATTCCTTCAGTGTTAAATGTTTTAACAGATGCTTTCAAGTACGTGGTTGGAGTGAGGTGCAGAGAGAATGAATTATCGTTAAGTTGAAAGCAGTGCGAAAAAGAAGATTTTGTCTCACTGCGCCGATAAGATTGGTTTGCTGACATTAAAATGATAGTTGCAAGAATTGGCGATCGCAATAGCGGATTTCGGAAGCTAAAAATAATAAAAATCGCGATCGGGCAACTTCATTATTTCTGTTAAAGACTAACCTATCTTATCTAAGGTAGCTAAAATGTATTCGGAATATTTTCTTGAAAACCTCATACTGCAACAGAAGTCAGCTAGTCAGATATGCATGACTCAAACAACTATGACTTACCTGAATGTTACTATCCTTTTTAACTTACTTTAAATAATAGCAAACAATAGCAAAATAAAAAAGTTAATTTGTAAAAATAAATGTATTGTTAATCGAGCTTGACTGGATTAGTGTATTAGCAGGTCGAGCCTCGAAACTTCATCGTTAGTATTAATTGATTTGTACATCAATCTATCTAATTGTTTTGTTATCTCAAACAAATAATATATTTATGTCCGCCTCGGGTTAGAGACATATATCTTCTATAGCAATCCTATTTGATTCATGAACGTGGAGCAGGCTTCTAGCCTGCGGCAGGCTAGAAGCCTACTTTACAAATCATTTAGAACTACTATAGATAGATTAATTTTTTATGCCACTTATTATGCATCATAGTATACATATAAGTCATACCCCTACTAACTCCGCACGACACCAGCTTGCAAAAGAGCTAATGCCCTGTTCCAAACTCACAGTTGGATCGAATCCTAAAGTACTTAATTTTGTTGTATCTGCTTTCCAATAAAGCGGTACACCTGTGGGTACAACTCCGTCAAACTCCGGATTACAGTCGTAGCACAGTGTATCTAGAACTAGACTTACTAACTCTGCAATAGTCACCTCACGACCGCTACCAATATTATAAACTTCACCCTGCATAGAGCCAGTAGTGGCAATAACAAATAAAGCCGCAGCGATATCAATAGCATGAATAAAATCACGGCTTTCTCGACCCGTTCCTTGTAACGTTGGCGACCTTTGCGTAATGATTTTTTGAAAAATATCCCAGACTACCTGTCGTCGTAAACCAGGACCGTAAGCTGAAAAAATTCTAGCGCTAGCAGTTGGTAAACCATAAACATTGGTAAACTCTAAACACAATTGTTCGCACTGCCATTTATGAAATCCATATGGTGAAACTGGCAGAGGAGAATGAGATTCACTCACAGGTAGTGACTGCGGATTTCCATAAACTGCTGCACTCGATAAAAAGATAAACCGACAATCTGGAGCATTAAGACGCAAAGTATTAAGTAGCTCAAATGTCACTCCTGTATTAGCGTAGAAGTCTTTAGCTGGATCTGTAACAGATAAATTAACGGAGGCGCTACCAGCACAATGAATGCAAACTTGAGGCGAGTGTTTTTGTAACAAATCGCCTAATGCCATATCTGGCAGATGAATTTGGTAATAGGCTGATAAGTTGAGTAGGGAAGCATGTTTAACAGAAGAAGTATCGATACCGATAACAGTCCAACCTTGCCTTAAAAAGTAACGGGAGACGTATCGACCAATGAAGCCGGCAGCGCCTGTTACTAAAACCGATCTCGATTGAGTAACCATTGGTTGATAACAACCTCAATTAGATAAAAAAAATAATGACTTCGACAGGTCATTTTCTGACTACTTTAGTTATGGGAAGAAATCATTTCATGCCGAATCGTGGCAATATCCTCGATCGCATACGTACCACTACAGTTAGGTGAAGTTTGACCTATAGCTCTCAAGTCGGCTTCTACCATTAAGGCTACTAGTTGCTCAAACGTTACTAAAGGTTTCCAGCCCAGATTTTGTTGCGCCTTGGTAGCATCTCCAATCAACAAGTCTACTTCCGCTGGTCTGAGGTAGCGATCGTCAAATTCCACATAACGCTGCCAATCCAGATTGACATAACTAAAAGCGAGATCGAGGAACTCCTTCACCGAGTGGGTTTCACCGGTTGCAATGACGTAATCATCTGCATGTGGATGCTGTAACATCATCCACATGGCTCTGACGTAATCCTTGGCATAGCCCCAATCTCTTTTAGCATCTAGATTGCCCAAGTAGAGAACTTTTTGCTTACCAGCGACAATCCGAGCGATCGCGCGTGTAATCTTGCGAGTGACGAAAGTTTCTCCTCGTCGCGGGCTTTCGTGGTTAAACAATATGCCGTTACAAGCAAATAGCCCATATGATTCGCGATAGTTGATTGTTTGCCAGTGGGCGTAAACTTTAGCACAGGCATAGGGGCTACGTGGATAAAATGGTGTGGTTTCCTTTTGCGGCACTTCCTGCACAAAACCAAACATTTCTGAAGATCCTGCCTGGTAGAACCGTACCTGAATTCCAGTTCTGTGCTGGTAGTCGCGAATCGCTTCCAACAAGCGTAGCGTTCCCATTCCCACCGAATCTACAGTATATTCTGGCGAGTCAAAACTCACCCGCACGTGGGATTGAGAGCCTAAATTATAAATTTCTATTGGTTGAACTTCTTCTAAAATGCGACGTAATGTAGTGCCATCAGTTAAGTCTCCATAGTGCAAAAATAACTGCGCTCCCTTCTGGTGCGGATCTTCGTAGATGTGATCGATTCGGTCAGTATTAAATGTAGAGGTTCTACGAATAATACCATGCACTTCATAGCCCTGCTCTAGCAAAAACTCACTGAGGTAAGAGCCATCTTGTCCTGTGATGCCAGTAATTAACGCGCGCTTTTGTTTTTGCATCCTCAGTACCTTTTATATCTTTAATCTAAATCTGTAAGTTATTACGTTAGTCGAGTTAATTTCTAGCAACTGAAGCAGTAGAAAGTAACTGCTTCCTGAGCTGAGCCTCATCATAAGGTTGTTTTCTAGCTCTGCACTGTCTAACCATACGCCTCAGAGCCTTTTCTGCCTGTTTGAGCTGTTGTGTAGTATGTTCTTCTGGACGAGATTTTTCAGATAATTTAGCAAATTCATCTGCCCACGGGGTGAAAACTAACCATGATACAAACCATGATATCGGTAGTACTTCTTCTATTGCTAGCGAGGTGCTATCTTCACTCGCGTGCGTTGCTAATACGCACAACATTGCAACCTTGAGGAGTAGGTCGTTAGAGCGAGGTTGTGATAAAAAATCTAAAACTTCTGAACAAATAGCTAAGTGTAGTTCGATATTAAGTTTACTAACACGCCTAGCAACTTTTAAAAAATGATTTTTTTGCTCTTTTGCATCAGGAGAAGGATTTAGTAAAGTGGCTCTGTCAAGAACGCTTGGAGATCTCTCCACAAGCAGTTTAGCAGTTTTGAGAATCTGTTGTTTATTTTCCTTAACGTATCGCTTAAAGAGTTTTAGCCTTGGCGACCAATGTTTGGGAAAACCCTCTTTTTGTAAAAGATTTTTATACATATTAAACGAAGGACTATAAGCACCAAAGACCTCCCAAAACCACATATTTAAGAGCTTTTCTCGTTGACCCCTGGCGATCGAAGCACGATGCTCGATCTCTGTTTTATCGTAACGACTGACGCGCAAATGGCATAATTGAGCTGTGGCTGGATCGATCGCTTTTCTATGAACAAATGCAGCACTTATGTTAACAATTTTTCCATTCTGGAGTTGTCGTTGATAAGTATTTCGGAGGATAACAGGTTCCTGACATTCTGGGCAATGAAGACCTAATAATAAAAAATCATCATAACTACATTCTTCTGCTGCCACTAATTGACCACCATACCGGATTGAGCTTGCAAGTTTCATAAAGATTATCCTTTCTTTTTTTAGGTCGGTAAGTTATTCTTCTTTCATTCAGTACTAACAAACTGACGTTAGGATAAAAGGTTTAGGCTACAAGCGGGAAAAAGCAAGAACTATACTGAATGCTTCAAGACTAAACGTTTACTAAAAGCTTTTTAATAATTTTTTTAGTAAGCCTAAAATTAAGCTTTGAGTCTACCGTGCTAGCAACTTTATAGATCTTGTATTGGCGTTCCCAAGATGTTTTCTCATTCTTGGAAAACATGATTTTCAACCATCGATGAATTCTCGTTTCGCAGACTTGCTCGACAACCTCTTTCGGGCAGTCTATATTAGCTAAAATATAACGTACAATCTGATAGCTTTCCTCTGCAAAGACCCCATTTCTACTAGCTTCATATCTTACTGTTTCTGAATGGGCGCGGTAATAGTTAAGCGTTTCTGCTATGAAAGCGATATCAGAAACTAGAAGCATTTTTACCCACAGCAACCAATCTCCACAGAGCCGCAAAGATTCGTCTGCATATCCTACTTTTTCGTATATACTACGCCTGATCAAAACTGCACTAGCGTTATGAATTATGTTTTCAAAAATTAGGTATTTACTACATTCATCTATTCCATTATTTACAAAATCTTTCTCCCATCGTTCCTTGTCGGGGAAATAGAGTAAATCCTTACTATTAAATATAGAGCGATCGCGCTCATCAATAAACCATGACAAGCAATAGGCTAACCCAACTGTAGGATTATTATCTAGCTTGTCAACCAGCTCTGCAAGCAGTCGTCGATCTGCGTAGTCGTCTGACTCGGCAATCCAAATATACTCTCCCTGTGCTAAACGAATTCCTTTATTCCATTGTTTAAATGGAGAGCCACTATTCGTTTGATTGTAAATTGCTCGAATCCTAGAGTTGTTAGCAAATTTTGCAAATACCTCATTACTATTATCTGTAGAAGCATCATCTAAATAAATAATTTCAAAATCTTGATAAGTTTGATCTAAGACACTTTGGATGCGTTGTTCGAGAAACTGAGCATGATTATAATTTGGAATAATAACGCTTACTTTAGGCATGTTTCTCTTAATAAGGAGGTTGTAAAGTCAGTTTTCCTATCTCTCAGTGCCATTCGAGTAGCTTCTAAATAAGCATGTCCCCATTTCTGACAAGGTTCAAGATGATTACCCTCAGCCCACTCATTCCAAGCATTGATAAAAACAATTTTCTCGGTAGAGTAGTTATTGACTAAAGTTTTGTCAACAATCGTTCTTAACCAAGACTCGTAAACTTGAGGTGTAGAATTTTGAAAAATTATTGCACCAGCTTGACGGCGTGCAGTATTGTCCCATGATGGTGTAACGCAGGAAAATCGCTGATAGCTTGGATTTGGCTTCGCAAGCATATGTTTAACAACAGTAGAGTAATCATATATGTTGTGAGTTCCATAAGCTTGATGGGCTAGTCCTAACTTTCTAGCTAGATGCCAAAACCTACCTTTTTGCAGAGGTAAACCTAGTTGAGTCCAGTCTGGTTGAAACTCCACAGATGCATCAAAGCCAATCAATCCTGGATCTTCTTGTTCGCTAGCAAAACTTTCGACTCTACAGAGGAAAATTTCTCCAACACCAAGTCTTTTTGCCTCCTCACGCCAAACTTTTACGGTTTGCTTCGGATTTGGTAGTTTCGTAGCTCGATACACTAAAAATAAAGGCTTACCATCAACTTTGATATATCGAGGATCCGAGAATGCCTTAGCAAGCCACTGCATGTGTAGCCTATCGTCTTCCTCGCTGTAAACTTGCTTGAATAGCAAATTCTGCTCTTTACCATCCCATCTTCTCGTCCAATT
The DNA here is from genome assembly GCF_003991895.1 of Chroococcidiopsis cubana SAG 39.79. NCBI lineage: Bacteria > Bacillati > Cyanobacteriota > Cyanophyceae > Chroococcidiopsidales > Chroococcidiopsidaceae > Chroococcidiopsis > Chroococcidiopsis cubana. The sequence goes on along the minus strand of NZ_RSCK01000007.1, from coordinate 85,623 downwards.
TTCGTTCGCCCAACAAAGGCAAAAAGGAAAATCTGGTTTTCCAGAATTTAGAACATCATTGAAAGGGCGTTCTAATAAACGCTTGCCATTGAACCAGTAGTGATAATAACAAAAGCCATAAATTCCATATTCTTTAGCTAAGTCTGCTTGAGCCTGACGAGTCTCAGATAGACGCAAATCATAAAAGCCCAAATCGGCAGGCAAATGAGGCTGATAATGCTCTGAGAATAAAGGTTTAGCTTTAGTGACGTTAGTCCACTCAGTAAATCCCTTACCCCACCATTCATCATTTTCTGGGATAGGGTGATACTGAGGAAGGTAAAAAGCAATTAGGCGAGCTTGCATATCACAGCTAAAAATAATAGATTTTGTTAAATCAATACTATTTGTTCAAATTGTCAGAACAATTAGTTGGAGCTAAACCAGTAAGTAAGTTGTTTTGGATGAATTTAGCAGAGTATGGTGAAAAGTGAGTTTGAAAAACTTAATTAATAACATTTTTTATGACGCTAGCCTTCTAGGTTTCATGAGCTAGATGCACTGACTTCATTACTATCGCAAATCCGATTGAATTCAAGATTTTACAATAACTCGTAAGTCTTCTACGGATGCGCAATTTATTTGAACTTGCCGAGTATCATGAATAACATAAAGCATTCGCTATGTTTGCCTTCTTCATTGGCAAAAAAATAAAGAGTGCTGTTTGAGTAAACACATTCTATTATTTCCCTCTCTATAAAGGTTGTCGATACAGGAAAGTTCAGGAACGGTTCCAGAGTTTATAAAATTTTATTGCCTGTAGCAGAAAGAACAATTATCTATAACTTGAGAGAGAGCATTCACTATGAACTGAGAAGTTTAAGTATAACTAGTTTTCTACTTCAGAATTATTGAATTCTAGATTCCATAGTAATCGCACCTCCTTGCAAATCCCAATATTCTTTTTTAATTGTTTATGTACCTTCGCGCTCCCTCACAAAAAAGATACGTACTTGAACAAAAACCGCAGTTCTCTATTTGAGCCAATATTAGTAATTTAGCGATCGCAACAACAACAATGTAATAAATGGTTTTTATTCTATGAACTTACTATTCACTTGATAATACTATTATCCGACTACTATAAGATACCTGAACTTTCCCCACTGGACAGTAGTTAATAGACTCCGCATATTTAAAATTAGTAGTTTGTTTATATGAAGAGCTGTTCCTTAAATAAAATCCATACTTCAATGCAACATCAATAGCTCTGGCATTTTTTAATTCTGAGAGAAGGAGAATACTATGGCTTCAACTCAGCTATCTTCTGAATTGCAAGAACTATCATCTACTACTGAGATAGTTACTTTTAACTATGCTGAACTAGACAGTGAAACGCGAGCCGCTATTCAGCAAAATACCACTGAGATCAAAAGTTTAATGCGTCGTACCTCTCAAGATATTATTCATATCGGACAAAAGTTGAGAGCAGTTAAGCAACAGCTAGAACATGGACGTTTCCGAAAGTGGCTAAAAGCTGAATTTGATTGGAGTGTCTCTGCTTCAACCAAATTCATCCAAGTCAGCGAACAGTTTAAATGTGTAAATTTTACCCATTTAAATATTGCTAATTCTGCCCTCTATCTTCTGGCTGCTCCTTCTACGCCTGAAGTAGCTCGTCAAGAGGCTCTCCGTCGCGCTAGTTCAGGAGAGACAATAACTTACTCTAAAGCTAAGGTAATTACTCAAAAATATAAAAAAGTAATCCAACCTGAACCCGAATCAACTACAATTGACATTGAAGCTAAAACTTTAGAAAAAGATCGGTCTTCAGCAGTAAGTTTTTCACAGCAACCTACTTCTGTTTCTATCGTACCTACATCTAATTTACTAATAGATGAGCAAGAACTACAGTCTGAAAGCCATACCTCAGAACCAATCATGTATGGTCAATCGCTGTTTCAAAACTCGAATGAAAATCATTTGAGTTACACCGTAGCTAATGCTAACTTCTCTACAATCTCATTATTAGCTAATAATAATACTGACGTGCTTTGTCAGATTTTTATTAATCATATAGAGCGTCTGACTGACGCTCAAATTCTTTCTGTTTGGTATGCGATCGCCGAGCGCGTTCCTTCAGAGCTTCGGATGTTAAACAATTAGCCTGATATTGAATTGAACCACTTGGTCTAAAATGTTAGGTAGTAGCTATTTCTATGAGCTACTGCATATTTAGTTTGAAAAAATAGGTTTTGCTTTTATCGTTTAAAATGTTTTTTTAATTAGCTCTTTAAATTTAAACTCAAACAAAATAAATCCAATATTTTATTAACCTATATTACTTTTAAACAAGCCGTGAATTTAACAATATATTTACTGTGGCAATCCTATTTGATTCATGAACGTGGAGCAGGCTTCCAGCCTGCCGCAGGCTAGAAGCATACTTTATAAATCATTTAGAACTGCTATAGTTATTCAACTTATATTTCTAGTGTAAATGAAATTACTATCTCGTGTACGCATAGTAATTTCATTTGAGTTAAAGGTGATAAATGTTGAAATATAATAACCGATCGCAAAAGACAAGTATGACAACAATTATTTTACTTCAAAGTAAAGTACTCCTTGTCATCAACACATATCCTTATTCAACTATACTCTTTTATGCTTGAAAAGCACTGTGAACAAGATCGAAACATTCCACCTATTTACTGTCCCTATTGTAATCGACGGTTATGGTATATGGGAAAACATAAATTATTTCTGTTTCCTATGAGTAACTCAGGCGATCGACAACAAATTATTGAGAGTAATTCTACCGTGGAAGAATTAGTGTGTGGAGAACATGGTAAGTTTTTTGTAGAACTTCAAGAATAAGATAAGTTCTATTACTTATAGATAGTTTTATAGGCTTCTCAACCAATTGCAAAGTGAATAATATATTGCCAGCGTACTTACCCAATATCAACTATTAAATCTTTCAATTAGATGTTCGTAATTCAAATAGAACCGCCATATATTCATAGCGTTGCTTATCCTTCATAAAATATCAGAACTTTTCCATATCAACAAAGTCTGAGCTTAACAGCTATCATAAGCGTAACGTTTCCCCAGACTTTAAAAATAAAATTTTTCGAGCGTATATATGTATATCAAGCATAGTATAGATAAATCTATCCTGATTAGCGATCGCAATTTTTTAACCTTTAACTGAAAAATAGTTTGATTCACAAGCAACTAAAATGATTGTAGTAGGTTAATAATGAGAATTGGATTTGTTTCTCGATGGAATTTAGCAGATCCAGAGATTCGCCGCCGAGCATTTTCTGGGATTATATGGCATGTTCTTAAAGAATTTGAAGCTCAAGGAGATCGAGTTGAATATATTGGTCCAGTTCAACAGAACTTAATAGCTAAGTCTGTGAACACAGGTATTAAAGTACTTAATCGGTTAAAAGTGTTTAGCCCACATGTCTATGGTAAATACCATCCTGTGATTCTAGAGCAAATGGCGCGGCAGGCAGAGCAGCTAGTTGCCGATCGAAAAATAGATGTTTTGCTCGCTCAAGATTCTACTGTAATGGCTTACTTTCCGCCTAGTATTCCACTTGTCTATTGGCGAGATGCTAACTTTGCTGACATACAAGACGCTTACAAAGTATACTCAAATCTTCATTCCCTCAGCGTTGAGTGGGCTCATAAGCACGAACGTAAGGCGATGAATCGTGCAGACTTAAATATATTCTCCTCTGAATGTTCCTATAAAACTGCGACTTCAACTTACGGTATTCCATCTGCCAAAGTCGCAGTAGTACCGTTTGGTGCGAACCATGATTTTGTAGTGAGTTCAGAAGATACTGAGCGTTATATCACTGGCAGATCGCGCGATTTGTGCCGCTTACTATTTATTGGTATTGAGTGGGAACGCAAAGGTGGTGATACAGCTATTGAGATTTGTCGTATTCTCAATCAGAGGGGCATTCCTACGACGTTGGATATTATCGGTTCAGACTTCGCAGTCGATCCAGCAATCAGTCATAAAGTTCGCATTCACGGACGGGTAGATAAGTTTACCAGTGAAGGCAGTACAAAGTTGCAGCATCTACTCGAACAATCTCACTTTTTGGTTCATCCAGCGCGTGCAGAGGCTTACGGTTGCGTTCTATGTGAAGCTTGTTCATTTGGTATTCCTTGTGTTACGAGTTCCGTGGGTGGTATTCCCACCATTATTAAAAACGGAAAAAATGGTGTATCTTTTCCAGCAAGCACGCCCGCTTCTACATATGCTACATACATTGAAGAGACTTTTCGCAATTTCGATCTGTATATTCGGCTAGCAAAAGCTACACGCTCAGAATACCAAGAGCGTTTAAATTGGCAGGTTGCAGTAGCCAAAGCTAGAGAACTTATAACTGAGATGCTGGAGAGAAAACAAGATTTGTCTACACCTTCTGAAAAGGTTGAACTGTGTACCGACAATACACTTATCATGCCTGGAGCAGGCTACAAAATTACTAGGAATTGAGATATGGCAAACCTTTCTACCATAAAACATCTATACCAGTCTAATCGGTTGTATCACCCAGCTCGAACCCTATATTGGCGATTGCTAAAACAAGAGCGTCTAGTAAAATTTCATCAAGAAGTCACCTTCTACTCTCAGCTATTAGAACCCGACAGCCTATGCTTCGATATCGGTGCAAACATTGGAGAGAAGACAGAAGCACTTTTCAAAGCCGGTATGAGAGTGGTAGCATTTGAACCACAACCTAACTGTATGAAAGAACTTGCGGCACGATGCAGTCGCTATCGTAGCAAATTAGCCAAATGTGAATGCGCCGTTGGTGCAGAACCTGGAATTACTGAATTGTACGTTCATACTCACCACGCTCACTCAAGCCTAGACCAGAATTGGACAGTAAGTGAGGTTGTATCTAGTATTTATGTACCTGTAGTGACTCTCGATCGCGCGATCGCTAAATTTGGCAAACCACGATACTGCAAGATCGATGTTGAGGGATGGGAGTATGAAGTTTTAAAGGGATTAACACAACCAATACCGCTAATTTCATTTGAATACCATCTTCAGCAAGATAATATTGATAAAACCCTTGCCTGTATTGACTACTTGTCGCACCTTGGAGAATTACATATTAACATTACGCCAGCAGAAACGTTACTGTTTACATTTCAAGAATGGTTACCCGTCAAAGAATTTCTTAAGTCTTTTCCTAATAGTTTTCGTTCTCGCCAGGAATACAATTATGGAGATATTTTTGTGAAAATTCAATAGCTATAGGTAAAGACAGAATTGAATCAATAGCAGCTGCGGCTTTAGCATTCGTTATTTTCTCATTTTGTTCGGCGCGAACAGTGTATTTTTTGAACAAAATTTAGCAATCTTTACAACTTAGAGATGAATGTCATTCAAGTCTCTTAAGACTGAACTTTATGGTATCGACATCATTCACTCTCCAGAATAGCATGTAAACAACATCTAAAGCCATCCAATATTGAAAAAAGTTTACTTTCGACTAACTCAAGAAGAGATTAAAACTTAGAGTGAGAAATTGAAAAGCTAATCTAGAATTCTAGCTAATTTATATATAAAACAAGGGGTAAACAGCTGCAGATGACTCGATTAGTTAACCAAAAATTGTCTAAGGTAGTTTACAAGCCCGATAGCCAACTGAGAAATCCGGTTCGGCTATGTCAAGAGATGGCGCGAGATCTACTTGCTTCTCGGGAACTAGCATGGCAGTTAATGGTGCGAGACATTAGCGCTCAGTATCGCCAGTCCTTACTTGGAATCTGCTGGGCTGTAATTCCACCTATTATCACAGCTTTGGGCTTCACTTTTGCTAACAATACCAATATCGTAAATATTGGAGCAACAGATATGCCTTATCCAGCTTACGTGATGTTTAGCATGACCCTTTGGCAGACATTCGTAGAAGCACTAACTAGCCCTATTCAAGCAGTTACTAGTGCAAAGCAAATGTTGGTTAAAATTAATTTTCCGCGAGAAGCACTAATTCTAGCTAAACTAGGTCAGATATTTTTTAGTTTTGCTATTAAGTTAATTTTAATTATAGCGTTGTTTTTGTGGTATCAGATCCCAGTAAGTTGGACTGCGATCTTAGCGCCAGTAGCATTAATTCACTTAGTCATACTAGGAACATGTTTCGGTTTGCTACTAGCACCTCTAGGAGTTTTATATAACGACATTCTCAAAGGGATTACTTACATTACTGGCTTTTGGCTATTTTTAACGCCAGTAGTTTATCCACTTCCTAACGGAGGAGGATTAGCAACACTTGTACAACTGAATCCAGTCACTCCTTTACTAGTAACGACGCGGGAGTTAACGACAACAGGTGTGGTATCAAATCCATTTGGATTTTGGCTTGTCAGTCTTCTTGCCATCATAGGATTGCTCTTAGGGTGGCTAGTATATCGTTTAGCAATGCCTTTTGTAGTTGAGAGAATAAGTTCTTAAAAGAAATTAAATTTTCGAGAAGCAGAATTTTAAGTACTTAAATCGATCGATCTACCTCTTGCTAAAAACTCATTCTACCAATTAGAAATATTATTTTATGATTAAAGTACTGACACAACGTTCCTTCCCTATTTCAATACTAAATATTTTCAGCAGACGTAACACATTAAAAGTCACTACCTTGTCGAAAGCCTCACAGTCAAGACAAGAATCAAACCAATGGCTTAAGTGTCATGCAGCAAATATTGAGGGTTGTGTTCTTTCTATTGGCAGCGATACTGACGAAGATAATGACGGAGGACGGTATCGAGATTATTTCCAGAAATGCTCGTCATATACCACGTCAGAAGCCACTTCTGAGTTCAATGTCGATCTGGTACTTGACGTGCGATCGATGCCGCAAATTCAGAATAACACATTTGATTGCGTGTTCTGCTCTGGTGTACTTGAACATGTTGATGACTATCTTGCTGGTTTAAAAGAGATAACTAGAATTCTCCGCTCGGGAGGTATTTTGTTACTCGGTTTGCCTTTTCGACAAGCAATTCATATGGCTCCAAATGATTACTGGCGTTTCACCGAGCATGGTCTGAGATATATGCTTCGAGATGATTACGAAATTCTCGAACTCAAGTCAATAGATAATTCTGTGCCTAATTTTCCAGCTGCATACTGGCTAAAAGCGAAGAAGCGATGAGTTAGATATTTGTATATATTTTATCAGACTGTTAGATGCACTTACTTCAGCTTTTTTCTTGATTATAGTTAGTAGGAGGATAACTTTTTAATGACAATTAGTATTGCTAGCCAGGAAACATCAGAACAACAATTGGATAATGAGGTAGTTCTTTCAGTTGAAGGAGTTTCCAAAAAATTTTGCCGAGACTTGAAGCGATCGCTGCTTTATGCAGTACAAGATATTGCTACTGAGTTAGTAGGGATACGACAAAAGAGCGAAAAACTAAGACGTGACGAGTTTTGGGCACTTAAAGATGTTAGCTTTCAGTTACGACGCGGAGAAGCACTAGGCTTAGTAGGACCAAATGGCAGTGGGAAATCCACGCTACTACGAATTATTAGTGGTTTAATTAAGCCAGACAGTGGATTTGTGGAAATCAAGGGTCGAATAGCACCACTGATTGCGCTGGGAGCAGGGTTTAACCCAATACTGACAGGGCGAGAGAATATCTATGCCAATATGTCTATTTTAGGTTTGTCTAAGAAAGAAATCGACGAGCGATTTGAGGCTGTTTTAGATTTTGCAGAGATTGGTGCTGCAATTGATGCTCCAGTGCAGACTTATAGTTCGGGAATGGCTGCAAGATTAGGGTTTGCTTGTGCGATTTACACGGAACCTGACATTCTCCTGATTGACGAAGTGCTGGCAGTAGGAGATATAAAGTTTAGGGCTAAATGTTACCGTAGACTAGCTAAGCTACGCGAACAAGGAACATCTTTCATTCTAGTATCACACAACCCGCATTCAATCTTGTCTATTTGTGACAGAGCTATGTATTTATCCAAAGGTAATTTGATAGCAACAGGTAACACTGATTTAGTCATGAATAGATACGAGCAAGATCTATTTTTGAATGGATTAGAAAAATCTTCAGGATTAATGCTTTTATCAGAGAAAGCTAGAAATTCAGAATCTGATTTATATATCATATACTTATGTTTTAAGGATAAAGAAGAAAATATTCTTGATTATCCTATTACTGGTGAACCTACTTATTTTTGTGTGGGATGTAAAGTATCCAAAAAACTTAATGATTTAAGTTTAGCTATATTAATTACAGAAATGTCTGGAGAAAATGATATTGTATTAAATTTGTCGGCATACATGGATGATTGCCCATTACAAATAGATGATAAAAATACTGAAATTCAACTTCAGATGCCTTATCTAGGTTTAAAACCTGGTGTTTACAGTATGAAGGTTCATATTGCTCAAAACTCCCTTACACTTTTTGATGCGATCGAGTCCTTCAGATTTACAGTGAAAGGGAATAAAAGTATGAATCAGTGTTCATTTTACCAGCCGCGGGCATGGAAAGTTACTAATAAATTAAGTTACACCCAGTTGGTTTAAAAAAATGATGGGAAAAACCTTAAAAAAATTAATCTCTACCCCTTTTAGAAATATGCATAAGCAGCAAGCAAATGATTTTGACTTGCCGCAAGCTACAATATCTAGTTCTCATATTAAACAGTTAATTGCACAAGCTAATGAAGGCTTGTTTACTTTTGATGTTCGTGACAAAGCGGTAGGGTGGAGAATTGCACTTGAAGGTGTTTGGGAAGAATCAGAAACCAACTTTATAAAAACGATTGTTAGAGAAGGTGACTTTGCAATTGATGTAGGAGCAAATCTAGGTTGGTACACAATTACGCTTGCTAACTTAGTAGGTAAAGATGGTTTTATACTTGCTTTTGAGCCTAATCCTAGAAATCATCATCTTTTACTAGAAAATATCCGTCTTAACCAAGTAGAAAATCAAGTTAAAACGTATCAATCTGCTCTTTTAGATTCAAAGTCTACTGTAAGCTTTGAGTTATCCGAATCAAATTTTGGAGACCATAGAGTTAGGTTTCGTCACTTTAACTCTAAAGAAGTAGAAAAGTATAATGAAAGCTCTCGTTCAGTTATAACTGTTGAGGCAATTACCTTAGATGAGATTCTTGCGGATAATCTCGAAAAAAATAAAGTAGTAAGATTGATGAAGCTCGATTGCCAAGGTTCTGAAGTAGCAATTCTGAGAGGAGCGCACAAGACATTAGAAAAAATAGAATATTTAGTTACAGAGTATTGGCCTTATGGTATCCGTAGAGCGGGTTATGAACCTAGTAATTTTATTCAAATCGTCAAAAGTAGTTTCACTAGCTTTGCTGAAGTACCAAAGAGGAATGAAGTATTTTATAGCAATTTCAAGCCTATATCGGAGTTCGATGCCCATATAAAAACAGAATTTGGAGCTGATGAAACAACAAGTACAAAGGTCACTGATTATATATTTAGAAAGTAGCTTAATTATTTGCTAACCCATCAAATTATTTTTTTGTAATAGTTGGATAAATTAGGAAATGATTCATAACTCAAAGCATGATTTTATTAAGTATCTGCCTCATACCATAGCTAAAGGCTTAGTTCCTTATGGAATTTATAATTTTTTAAAAAAAGGCAGAACTTCAAGTTATACCAATCTTCTCAATAGCTATCATAAAAGTCAAAAAATTCCATTTAGTTCTGGTTATCAAGAAGCTAAGCTCGAATTCATTCAATCAACCATCTCCTCGAAAGAACTCTTTAGTTGTTTTGTACATCAATTTTTTTTACCTGAAGGTTTTGGAGCTTTTTTTGATGAAAGAGTAGTAGAGTATCCTTGGATTTTTGCCAACCTTAACTATAATCAAAATTCTAAACTTTTGGATGTTGGTCCTGCTCTTAATTATAAATTTTGTCTAGATCGGTTATTAAGCTCTAATCCAAATCAAGAAATTACAATGTTATCCTTGACTCCTGATGCAAGGTGTTTTTATCATAATAAAGTATCTTATGTATTAGGTGACGTTCGATCGCTTCCTTTTATCAACAATTATTTTGAACAGATAACCTGCATATCAACTATTGAGCATGTAGGTATGAACAATCAGAGGTATGGGGCTACAGTCGAGCATAATCCAGAAGATTATATAGTAGCTCTTTTAGAAATGAAAAGAGTGTTAAAAAACTCAGGTGCATTACTTATTACAGTACCTTTTGGTACTTACGAGGATTTTGGTTGGTTTCAGCAGTTTGATGAAACAATGGTTAATAGAATAGTTGAAGCTTTTGTACCTACAGAACACAGCATTACTTACTATAAATATACAGATAAAGGATGGAATCTATGTAGTTCGGATTTATGTTCATCCATAAGATATAATACACACCGCTCTAACGATCCTTTATTTTATACATCTAATCCTGTGTGTGCAGGTGCAGTTGCTTGTATCAAATTAATAAAATAATAACTGAAATAGCATAGTTTCATAGTACGAACAAAGTTTTAAACAAATGATTGGAAGGAATACATGTTAACACTCAAAAACTCTATTTCGTATGCTGTTAGAGGAGTAAATACTGAAAGATTAAATGCTATTTTAGAAAATGCTGGGCAATCTGTACTCGATGTAGGATGTGGTAATGGAACCTACGTACTAAAACTTGCAGATCGATACAATATTTTAGGTGTTGACATTCAGCATTTTGAAACCTGGAATGCAATGCCTCATCTTTTTTCCGTTTCAGATGCTTCTGAACTTAAATTTAAAGATAGTAGCTTTGATACAGTTCTTTCTTTTGAAACGTTAGAACATCTACCAGAACCAAAAGAGGCTCTCAGAGAGTACTATAGGATTTGCCGTAAAAATCTGATTCTTACAGTTCCAAATTGCGATATTACTTCTGGAATGCGTCAAAGCCTCATGACTTATTATCATTGGGTTGATAGAACTCATGTCAACTTTTTTGATATGGATACCATTACTGAAGCAGTTAAAGAAGCAGGCTTTAAAGTTGTAAAACATTACTATATTAATCAGCTTTCCTTACTACCTTTGTTGACTGAAGCGTTCAACTTATCTGGATTATTAGGTAAGCTCGTGCAAAAAATTTTACTAAAAAGACAACAGCGTAAATATTATATTACTTGTCTTGTGGTTGCTGAGAAATAAAAACATAGTATTTTTAGTTTTTTGCATTATAAAGTACAAATGTCAGCTATTCAGGTTTTAGAATGAGCAATAAAAGTAAGATGAGATTACTAATCCTTTTTCCTTCACGGCTTCGTGGGGGAGCTGAAGAATACTCTCTTACTATTGCGTCGGCAGCTGTAAGACAAGGATGGGATGTACATGCAGCATTTCCCAAAACTGAAAAAACAGTATCCTTAATTACTGACTTCTCAAAGAGTGGCGTGCAATATCATGAGGCAACCGTTGATGATGTAGAAACGCAGAAACAGAAAATAACATGGCAATTTTTGTGGTTCCTTAAAACTCTTATCTTATTACTCAAGGTTAAGCCAAATTTTGTTTTGATTAACCTTCCCCTAGCCGATCTCTGCTTAGGTTCTATACTTGCTTGCGCGCTTTTAAAAAAGCCAACAGCTGTACGTTTTGCTCTGATTTTTCCCAACCAGGCATTTACTAATAAAAGATTGAAACTTTACGCATGGGCTCGTGCTAGAAATCAGCAATGGATTGCGATCACAGAATGTGATCGCCAGATTATATGTCAATCATTTAATGTTCCTGAAACAGAAATAGTTCAAATTTATAATGGCGCTAGAACTAATTTACTTTCAAGTCATCGTAACGCCTTAGAAAAAACTGTTGAAATTCGTCGCCAAGTACGTCAAGAGCTAGGACTAGCTGAAACAAGTCAAATTTTACTAACAGTTGCTGACTTAAATCCTCGCAAGGGTCATGGCGATCTTATACCGATAGCACCATACCTAATCAAAGAGTTTCCAAATATTAGGTTCGTGTGGGCTGGAGGAGGTCAATCAAAGAATCTAATCAGTAGATTGCAAGAATATGGAATTGAAGATAAGGTATTGCTGCTAGGTTACAGATCTGATGTGCCAAGGCTTCTGCAAGCAGCAGATCTTTTTATATTTCCGACACATTCTGAAGGCTTTCCCTGGGCTTTATTAGAAGCAATGATCTATAACTTGCCGATCGTATCTTCAAATGCAAGCGGTATTCCAGAAATTGTGAAAAATAACGTTCATGGTTTGTTATGCCATCCAGGTGATAGTTATGGTTTTCTAGAAAACATTCTTTGGGCTCTCAGACATCCCGAACAGATGCAACTGATGGCACAGAATGCTCGATCGCGCGCTCAAGAGTTTTCTGAAGAAAAGATGGTAAAAAAAACTTTAGCTGCCTTGTCCAGATTAAGTCATACATAATTATGCAACATGACTAAATTTGATATAGAAATTATACGTAAGTTCCTTAAGAAAATAGCTTACAAATTTATATTTTTAACGTTTAAAATATTTAAAATACAAACTTACAAATACTTTTATTGTATTCGCTACACTGATTTTTTGATCGATAAGTATTTTAGTAAATCTTCAAGTGAATATTACGATCTCGTTTTCGTGATTTTTGAAGAAAGTAAAGGTTGGATACTTGAAGCAATATGTAAAGAGATTGCTACTTACTTTAAAGGAAAATACTGCTTTCACTACTCATCTTCTTCCCTACCTTTATCCAAAGGATATTTTTTCGCTCACTACTCATTCTATGTAGCATGTTTAAAACTAAATCCATGTCTTTGGGGTAGTAAATCGCTTATTTTCTACACTCACCCCAAAGGCATCATCAATAATGAAGAATTTGTTTATGCGATGAACTGTTCCACGAAAGTCATCTCTATGTGTTCGCAATTCGCTAGACAAATGCTTGCCGATGGAGTGAAACCTGAGAAAGTCAGCTTCATTATCGGCGGCGGAGCCGACCCAAAACTTTTCCGATCGCATCAGCGCATGAATGGAGCTATTGGCTTCTGCACTGCATATTATGCTCGTAAAGATCCCGATCGCATCTTCAACATTATTAAAATGTTGCCTCACCGAAAGTTTATTCTTCTAGGTAGAGATTGGGATCGGTATGAAAAGTTTACAGAGCTGACTGCCATGCCTAACTTTTCTTATATCGAAGCGTCTTATGCCGAATACCCTAGCTACTACGCCCAAATGGATGTCTTCGTCTCCACCGCAATCCTAGAAGGTGGTCCTATTCCTCTGATTGAAGCCATGATGTGCAATGTTGTTCCTGTGGCGAGCAAAACTGGATTTGCTCCCGACATTATTCACCACGGCAACAATGGCTTTCTTTTTGAAGTTGATGCATCTGCTGAATCAGTATGCAAGTTAATCGAACAAGCCTATCAGAGCGAAACAGATATTAGAAAAACTGTCGAACACTTGACATGGAATAACTTTTCACTTGCAGTTCAGCAACTACTAGAAAAGTAGTATTAATTCTCCGAGCGTTTTTGTAAATACTCGCAAAAGATTGAAGCTATATACAGCGGCAGATGTATCAAAAGCTCGGAAGATACTACTTTATCAACCCTAGGTTTCGTTGAAAGACGGCTTGGCACGAGAATGGGACTGGATTCAATCTTTAGCAAAAAGAGAAGAATGCGATCGGGAGAGTAAAGCTTTTATCCTTCAGTTGTAAGATTCACACATCACTCTCGCTACTTTGCAAATTCACGGATAAATTTGTAAGAAATACTCATAGATGATTACGAGACTGCCAATACCATTTTGATCTGACTGCGCCACGGAAGATCCCCCCAACCCCCCTTAACAAGGGGGGCTATGAGCGACCGATTTAGTGCAAGGATAAATAGAATTGGTACAAGCAGCGAGAATTGTTGTTTCACGTCTTTTTTCCAGCTTGGAACAGCTTAGCTCAAATTAAAAATTAAGTTTAACAGAAATCTCAAACCCCAGTTTTAGATTCTACCTGGTATAAATAATAAGTTTCACCAGGAGTAATACTCTGGCTAGAGTTGTATATTTCAGTTAGATGAAGCCCTGGTATCTCCTGATTGAGTTTATGACTAAGTATCAGTAAACTTTTTCTGTTATCTTGTTGTACAAGTCTATTTAATTTAGTAGGAGCTACTGCTTGAAAGTCAAGATTTTTTCTTTGATTCCAGTTAATAAAGCTACCATATCTACTGCTCTCAAAGTAATAAATTGGTTGTTTTAATAAAGCAGCAATGGGAGAAACTTCATTGTCCTGGCTACCAATAATTAAGTTATTTTGTAATTGACTATCGGTAATAAATTTTGCCACTTCTTTGCTAGCAGAAAAGGGATAAATTAAATCCATGCTATAAGCATAAATCCTAGTTAAAAGATGAATGCATAATAAAAAGTTTACGTATTGATTTTTGCGATCGCTTAGAAATTTGGCTGCACCTTTAATAAAAGAAATTACAGGACGATTTGATTCAGGATAGAAAGTGGAAATCCATATGCAAGCAATAAACAGAATAAATAAATGTCCGTGATGCCTTAAAGAACCGAAAAACTTTTCATAAGCAAACCAGATCAGAAGGCATGTTCCGAATGTGTATGCAAATAACACAACTGGTTTCTGATTAAATAGAGCTATGGCAGACAGCAATAGTAATAAAGATAATAAACAAATACATAGTAGTATAAGTTTAGAGCTACTATCATTTATAAAAGCATTAGTATTCCAAAAATTATAATTAAGAAAATTTGGTATAGGAATATAACTTTTCCACACGGATGGCAGAATTGTAAATAGAAGGTAATTAATGTGATTGATTGGCGTTAAGTCTTGTTTGGCAATTCCTTGAAACTTGGCATCAGTAGGTGGAATAATTTGAACAATTGCTATTGCTATACCACAAGTCAATATAGCTATGTTAGTAAAATTTAATCTCTTAGTAGCAGAGCTTTTAGTACAAAATTTTTCAAAGACGATAGTTATTGCTAAAGAAATAGCAATGATTAAGCTATATACGTTCGTATTTGCTAGGAAAGCTAGAATAACTGATAAAAGTAGGTAGTTTCGTTGTTGCTGCGTGAAAAAGTGACAAAAAAGGAAAATCAATAAAACACCTAAACTATAATTTCTACTAATTAAATGATACTCGTAAAAGGGGAAATACCCAAAAGTAAATAAGATTTTCTGCAACTTGGTAAAAGGAGAAAACTTAGCAAATACATAAATTGTTCCGCTGGCAATTAGTAAATGAAAAAGTTGCATTGCTAGCGGATTATCAGTGAATTTAGTAATTGCATATAAAAAGATATACCATAAAATCGGATGCCCTTCATATCTTAAGTTGTTATATAAATCAATCAGAGATGAGCTGTCTCTAGCTATCATCCATGCCTGTAGCTCATCGCGCCACATTTCGTGATTGAGAATACCAATCAAACCGAGTACTAAAAAAACGATAACTAACACATTTATCCAAGCTGTATCTTCTTGAAATGCAAAGTTTAACCAAGATATCTGTTTTCTCAAGCCAAGGATAGAACGATTAAGTCGCTTGTTAGCTTTTAGTAGAACATCCATAAAAAACTCTTAGAGGGTTTCTAAAAAATGACCGATTTGATAATTCTATCTTCACTGTCAGCATGACAAAATATGGAGTAATTCTTGCTTTTTATCATTAGACAAAAAGCAAGAACTGTTAGATGTAGAAATAGTTGCTAAGCACCCGTCCCTAAAACTCTCAAATCTTATGATTTCTAGAAATAGAATTCAACAGACTGCACGGTTATTGTTTGCGATCGGCGTGGAGATCGAGTAATACTCTACTTGAGAATTCTTCAACTTACTTGGAGAAATCTTGATGAATTTTTAGTATATCGTCAAATGACTATTTAAGGTGTTACAACGCTTACATCATCCCATTTTACATAGTCTCCTGAATTTCCTGTTCCCGAAGTACCTAGTTCGACAACCGCCCAGTATCTTGAAATCGGCACGGTGATTTCTAAATACTGCCAAACGTTTTTCTGACTTGCAGTTTTTGATATCTCAGCATCACCATCAAGATAGTCATAGCCCAAAGCTTTGAGCGTTGCTGTTGCTCCGCCATTAACATACACCCATGCACCGATTTTTATATTTCGATTTTTTGGCACATCGCCTAAAATTCGGCGGATAAAAATCTGCTTACCTCGTGATGCTCTACCACTATCGAGTCTGGCGTAGCAATTGCCCCCACGCGCTCCATTAGGATCGCCGCAGATAAAAGCAACATTTGGCGAAGCTCCCAGCCGGACATCATCGTTATCGAAATGTACCCATTCGTTGTCTGCGTTGTTAGCTAATTCAAAACCAGGGTTAGAGAACTTCTTGTTCAACCGCAGATCTTGAATTTGATAGTACGTTGCTGTTGGGTTAAAGTTCGGTGAAATTGCCCATTCGCCATGATTGTCCAGATCGAAAAACAATGCATGGTTATAGCCGTATCTTTTTAGCTGTTGTCCAAAGATGACAAACCATCTTTTGCGATAGTTTTCTCTTTCAGTACTAGAACCTTGATACCAACTAGAAATTGTACCGGATTCGCTTACTACAACTGGCTTTCTAATATTACGAGCTGCTAGCAATCGCCAGGGATTGCCAAATTCACCTTCTCGAATCTGCCCCCCATAAGCATGAATGCCAATAAAATCGGTGACCTTATCGATTCCTAAATCGATCATCTCTTTTAAGATATAGCTGCTAGGACTTGTAGGAGGGGGAGATTCAATTTTGATGTTAGGGTCAATTGATTTTGCTGTTTCGTAAGCAATGCGAGTCATATCTACGCATTGTTGTGCTGTCATCGTACCTTTGCCAAAATCTAGCTCAGGTTCATTGTTGATAATGTAGTAGAAAATCTTGCCTTTGTAACGTTCCATTACGTTACGTACGAAGTAGCGATAATTTGCCTTCCATTGCTCGTAGTTACTATCTCGGTCAACATGATGGCGAGGAGAAATTGTTGAGTGAATTCTCAGTCCAGCTTGGATATATTTGTTAACGACAATATCTCTAGCCGACCAATTGAAGCTAGCACCCTCTCGATTGCCATAAACTCCATCCATACCCATACGAACTAATTGTATACCTAAGTCCTTGGTTTGCTGGATAGAGCGGTCGGTAAATGTGGGATCGGTGTTGTAGCCAGTACCGTTGTTGATACCTAAATAGCTAGTTTGCGATCGCGCTGGTAGAGTGTAGAACAGAGTAGAAGTGACGAGTAAAGAAGTAAATATTCTAGAGAATTTATGCGCTTGTAATAGTGAGTACTTTTGAGCTAGATGTTGTAGCTTTTGAGAGAATTTCATTTTATACCTCTAAATGGAATCAATTCAGAATTAATTGGCTAAATCGCCTTATTTGTTTTCGATGCAGTGAAAGCGAGTGCTAGTTGTCAAGCAACACAGATTGCTGGCTTAAGCTAATACCTAAGCAAGCATGTTTCGATCGCTAAGAATGGTAAGAATTGCTGGCTCTAAATAGATTCTTTAGTAGTTGGAAGAACCTATTTCATGACAGTAATTCATAGAATAATGTCATAAAGCGCAGAGCTAAAAAGACGAATAACTCATCTTGAACAACTTGTTGTTTCCCAAAAAAAAAGCCCGATACATTGGCGATTTGAGACAACATAAATAGAGTTGCGATCGCTAGTGCTGGTTGACCCAATTTTTGCGAAAAAGGATACCTTAACAAGTTGAAATAGAACGAGAAAGGCTCTACTTTGATGCGTTCCATATTGCGACGAGCGCGGACTTGGTGAAAACAAAAAGCACCGCGCCCATAGTTGTAGTGTTGTCGCCAGAATGCGTATAACGTGAGTTTATGAGCGTGATAAACTTGGGCTTCTGGTGCATAAATCATTTGGTAACCGTGCTGTAACCAGCGATCGCAAAACTCTCTATCTTCTCCCGCAGCTAGGGGAAAAGTGGTGTCAAAGCCGCCCAGGGCGTGGAAACGTTCTGCGGGTAAAGCTAGGTTGTTAGAGGCAAAGAAGCTTGACCGATCGCGATCGGCATTGTAGTACTCATAGAGAAAATCAATTAGTACTTGGCTAGCTGTTGAGTAGAGATTATCGGGCAGCGCGTTGAGCGTCCGACCACCGACGAGACAATCTGGTGCTGCCTTGAAACGAACCTCTAGGGTTTTCAACCATTCAGGAGCAGGCATACAATCGTCATCGGTGAACACTAGAAACTTACCCCTGGCGCGAGTCGCACCAGTGTTGCGTGCGTTTGCTGGACCAGAATTTTGTTGCGCGATCGCAGTGAGATTGAGTTGTTTGCGAAAGGATGCAACAACTGGCTCTATTGGTGTCTCACTACCATCATCTACCACTATGACTTCAAAGCGATCTGGGGGATAGTTTAGCTGAGCGATCGATTGAAGGCAATTTGCTAGTCGTTCTGGGCGATTGTACGTAGGGATAATAATTGAGAAGAAAGGTTGTTCCATTCGCTCTAGTGGGGTTTGGATTTTTTGTATTTCTGCACTGTGTTAGAGAGGACGAAAGAGCGTACAAAAACGATTTCATTTGTACTCAATTCTCCCAACAGAAAAAACGAGAGCGGAACTAATAGTGTAGTCAATAAAAGTTTTAATAGTAGGAACCAGTCAGGAGTGTCCCAGTAAATAGCCAGAGCATAAATCAATCCAGAGATGAGCGTGCTACGACACAGAGTTTTGGCAGGCGGAAGAACTTGCCAGAGGCAGTAGACAGCCATTACCGTCGCTAGCGAACCTGTAACGGCAAACAAGGTAAATACCAAAGAAGCACCTATATGTCCTAAGCGAGGAACGAGCAAAAGGTACCCGATGCTTGCTATGGGTACTAGTGGTGCAGTTAGGGCAAATGTCCAGTTGGGTTTACCAGCAGCAGTTAATATAGCGGTGGTAACAGAAACCATTGCAAGAGCTAGGGTACCAAAGATGAGTAAGGACAATATAGGAGCAGAAGGCATAAACTTTGTACCAAAGAGCAATCTGATGATTTCAGGTGATGCTCCCGCAGTCATAGCAGCTAAAGGTAACATCACTACAACAGCACGCATGGCATTACGACTGATACTTTTCGCCAAATCTCGATCGCCAGTAGAAAGAGTACGGCTGAGGGTAGATAGTAGTAAAGGTGAGAAGGAAACAGCAAAAATACTGGGAATTAGCGATAAATTTTGAGCAGCACCGTATAATCCTGCCTGTGTTGCTGTTCCTCCTAGTATTGTTACGGCAAACAAGTCTAGCTTTTCGTAAAACCGCATTGAGAGTGCAAACAGAAATAGCGGTAATGCATAGTTCCAGAGTTGCCGGGCTGGGAAGGAAGATTTAGCCGATAGAGAAGGACGGATGTAGCAGCGGCAGATTGCTAGTTCCACTAAGGAGGCACCAACGTTGCCTAGAATTGCCCCAGGTACAGAAAGCCCCATTTCAACTAAGACAACAATTAAAAACAACCGCGCCAGCCAACGTCCTGCTGTAGCAAACGCTCTTTGACTAAAAGCTCCAACTCCCACCAGGATGCTACGGTGAGCGTAAGCTAAGCAGAAAACAGGGATGTCAAGAGCGAATAACCTCAGATAAGCAGCAATCGCTGGCTCTCCCAAAATTTTTGCAACTGGTGAGGCAAACAGCCAAACTAACAGCATTGCAATACTACTCACGACAAGATGCAACCACAACACTGTCGTTCCCACAGGTCGCCAATCTTCAGCTTCACCGACAAATTTAATCGTAGCGCGGGTAAAAACTGACGTGATACTCCACTGCACCCATGCAACCAGAGTTGCTACCAGTGTATATAAACCATAGCCCTCTAGTCCAAACTGACGGGTAAGGAAAACAGCAGTTAACAACCCTGTTGGTAGTAATAGAGCCTCAGCTAGAAATAACTGAATGGTTCCACCTAAAATATGACGACCAGATTTTGTAGAGACTGGATGCATCAGCTTAGACAAAATTAAGAATGTTCCCAGCTAGCTTCGACTTTGCTGTATTTTGTTAGCAAATAACTGGGACTGAAATAACCAATTACAAGACCACTAAAAAACAAAGTAAGTGATGCTAAAGCAATTGGTAATGCTAGTGGTAAATGAATTAAGAGGCGCGGTTCTTCAGAAAAAACTGCGTAAAATCTGTATAGAAATTCTTTTAATTTATCTAGACTAATTGATAAACAAGCAATTAGATCTGGCAATGGCTTAATAGTTATTTCTTGTGATAATTGCGAGTCGTTGATAATTCTTGAAACGGCGAGAGCATCGTAACCTAGCAGTAAGAAACGCCAGAAAAAGTGTGATAAACCATTAGGTACTGCATGGGTGGCACGAGCTTGAGGTTGCCGCCAAATTTTATAGTTTTGACGCTCTAAAGCGCGGCAGTGAACAGTGCAGTTTCCCCGATACACAGGGAGTTTTAATGGAATGGGGTGACACAGTAAAAAATTACGACGAAAAGCAACGTTGTTGCAGAAGTAGCTAGATGATATGTATGGTGCTTTCGATCTCGTAAATCTAGGAAAGATGTAAGTTAAGGCGATCGCCACATCATAAGAGCTTATAGTAGACGTAGTTGTTTCTCCAGCAACAATTTGGATTTCAGGGTTTTCTACGAAGGGAGTCAGTATACTTCTAAGCCAATTTAGCTCATATTTACAATCTGAATCACACAGAACAATAATTTCTCCAGTAGTTAGAGCAGTGCCTTTTAGTTTAGCTTCATAGTAACTGATTCCTAACTCAATTTTGCGAACTGTAATCCAAGGAAATTTCCTCTGTAAATGCTCCATCATTTCTATAGGTACGTCCCCACTCTCCATAATTAAAATTTCGTTGGCATTTTCGGGAGATAAGTCTTGCACAGCTAGTGTATCTAGACAGGCAGACAATCCTTCGATATCGGCACTTGCTAAATTTTCTGTTTCTATAATGATTGAAAAACTAGGTAGTTTAGGATGGAGTTTTGATTTCATGAGTATCTCTGGTTAGATATTGCTCGAATTTCAGTATCTAGTAGTTTTTTTATATCAAATCTATAAATTTCACTCTCTAGAGGCAGTTGCCCCTGTTTTTAGCTTCAACTTTTCCCAAGCACCAACATATCTGACAAAAAACATAACTAAAGAAACTTTTATTTTCTGCTCAAGTCCTTGCAGACGAGAATCTAGAAAAGTATGAAAAACGAACATTAAAGGAGGAGTTAAATCAAAGATCAAATTCTTTAAAAAAATAAAGTTGCTTCTGATAAAAGAATTATCTTGTCGCGTTTGTAAATTGTAGGCTCCTCCAGCAAGGCGAATGGTTCTTATATATAATTGTTTCCAAGAATACCTAGCTGGGTGTAGAACGCAAGCATCATCTGTATAAACCAGCTTATAACCAAATGAATTAACTCGCCTTCCCCATTCAACATCACCATTTGATTTTAAAGTAGCATCAAATAATCCTACTCTCTCGATGACTTTTTGAAATGTAAAAAGGTTGGCAGTTGCACCATATTTATGCTGCTCAACTAATTTTTTTTGGGGAAATGCAGTAATACTTTCATAAAGTTCAACAGGTGTTATGCAACTTAGATTTTGAAAGAAAATTTCTATTTTGCCTGCAACTAACCCACAATTAGGTACTTGCAATAAGTTTTTCACCCCTTCTTCTATCCAGTTAACAGATGGAATACAATCGGCATCAGTAAAAGCAATAATTTCTCCCTTAGCCAAAGCTATACCTTTGTTTCGTGCTGCATAGGAACCTGGAAGTTTCTCATAAGTAGCGATCGCTTGCCCAAATTGGCACACTATATCCTGAACATCTTCAATTTTATCCGAATCGTTATCGATTACAATTACTTCATAAAGGCTCTGTGGATAAGTTTGATTTTCCAGAGCCTTTAAACAAATTTTCAGCCGCTTAGCATCGTTAAAAACTGGAATGATTACAGAAACAAATGGTCTATCCCAATAATTTATGGGTTTAGGGCATTCTCGATTATTTAAGCCGTTCATCGCCTCAATTTTAGAGTAATTAGTTTGTTGACTTATCATCTGGCTAGTGAGGTTTGATACAAACAGCAAGAGTTTCAAGTCCACTATCTTTAAATAATTGGCGAGCAGAAAAATATTTTTTGAGACCAGTTTAATTTTTATAAAATTCTGCTCTAAGAAGTTCTGAAGAAAGCTACATGTAATTCTTCCTGTTCTAGGTTAATTACTTTGCGAACTTACTGAAGTGAATTGCCGTTCGTTGCCGATCGCTAGTTTCTTCAATCGCTCTTCTTTAGTAAAATCTTCGTAGTAAGAGCGTTCGGTATTGACATTCCACAAATCATGCTGCTCTCCAAGAATGTTTTTAGCTGCTAGCAGTCCAGTTAGCATGGAATGATCCTGATTGTTGTAGCGATGCATTCCATTACGCCCAATCGTTTGTAAGTTGTCAAACTGCTTTAAATATTCTTGAATGACTTGGAGATGCTGGCGATACTCGCCGTCATATACAGGATAAGCTTTGCGCTGATGAATCACAAATCCATCCTCGATCGCGGATAACTTAGACGCTAAGTTTAATTCGACAACCTCGCGACTTGCCAGATCGATCAATTCTGTATTAGATAATTCCCAAAGAGCATCGCCCTCACTACAAAAGTACTCCATCCCCAGACATGTCTTATTAGGGTTGGGAACCATTGCAGCACTCCAATTCTTAAAGTTTTGAATCCGCCCTACTTTGAATTCTGGGCTGTGAATATAAATCCAATTGTCAGGAAATAAATCTGGTTGGTTGACGATCAGCGCCACAATTAAAAAATCCCGATATTTCAAGCTACGTGCTGCTGTCAGTACCCGCTCGGGTGCTGGCGGATCGAGTCTTTGTACTAGTGCTGTTATAGGCATACTAGAGATGAAGCGATCGCCAAAGATCTGAATTGTGCGATCTCCTTGTCGGGCAGTAATGCTCTTAATCCAAGTTCCTTCCCGTTCGATGCGAGTTACTGCGGTGTTCAGTTGCACCATAGCACCCTGACTCTCAATAATTTCCTGGCAACGCTCCCACATCATTCCTGGATCTAAAACTGGATAGTCAAATTTTTTGATTAAGCTCTTAGCATTTTGACTACCGAATAAAGCGTTAACAACTGCTCGTTTGAGCGACATCCCTTGAATACGTTGAGCTGCCCAATCTGCCCGAATTCGACTGCAAGGAATACCCCAAACCTTCTCAGTATATGTTTTGAAGAAGATCCTGTACAGGCGATAACCAAAACGATCGATCGCCCAGTCTTCAAAATTGTCCGGTTCAGGACCGGGAAACAATCTCGTTTTGACCTTTGCCTTCAAGTAGCTAAACAAAATAAAGATACTCGGAATAATGCCCAAATTGGATAACGTATTGAACAACGACAGTGGATAACTGTAAAACTTACCTCCGTAGTAAATCCGGGATAGCCGAGGAACTTTGATAAAATCGGCTGCTAAAATTTCTTGCCAAATTTGCTGTACTTCACCAATTTTGGTATAGAAGCGATGACCGCCAATGTCGAAGCGGTAGCCTTTATATGTCTCTGTCCGTGAAATTCCACCTACCTTATCGCCTGCCTCTAAGACTATAGGTTTGATACCTTGCTTGATAAGTTCGTAGCCAGCAGTTAGACCTGCCGGACCTGCACCGATAATAACGACAGAATAATGGTTCATATTCATATATGGGTCAATCCAGTTGTTTAGTTAAATTCTGAGTTCACACAAATTTAGAAGAACTCGTTTTGAGCCAACCCCACTGCCGCAATTGATGGCGCGCTGTACCGATAATGAATGCTAAACCACTATAGAAGTAGTAAAACCAGTGCCAGGGGATGACTTGGAGCGCGAACCGTATCCCCCGTTTGCGCCAAAAGAAGTGATAGACAGGTAGGTTGAGAAATAAGAGCGCCATGCATATTCCCAAAGCTACGGCTAAAAATCCAGACCACCAGAAGGCTGCACCTACAGCAATAAGTAACCCGAATACTAGTACGATGCTCAGGCGATTAGAAACTTGGAGATTCAGATCGTTAATTAATAGGCGATCGCGCCAAATCAATTCCGTCCAGGGAAGGGCACGATAGTAGAAGTCAGCCTTCAGTAGAGAACCAACTTCCCATCGCTTTAGGTGCTTAACCTGCAATGCCTTATTCAGTCGAATTTTATAACCAGCTTGTTTGAGTCGATAGCCCAATTCAATATCTTCTATGGAAGCCTGTCGATAACTATCGTCAAAACCCTCAACTTCCAGAAACACCTCGCGGCGAATAGCACCGCAAGCACCCCAAAAGGTTGAAGCTTCTTCACAGCCAGACTGATGCACGTAGTGGTGCAACAGGTTTCTGTACTGTGACAAGAAGTTGGTTGCATCTGGGGTATCATCGTAGGAGCCAATCAGAGCGGCTAAGTCTGGTTCGCGCTTGAAAGTGCTGACTACTTGACTGATAGCATCTGGACGAACGACTACATCGGCATCGACAAAAAATAGGATCTCACCTTGAGCAAAACAAGCTCCTAAATTACGTGCTACAGCTGGACCGCTCCGTGTATTTGTTCTCACAACTTGAGTCCCAAATTCTCTAGCTATCAACCAAGATCCGTCTGTATCTCCATCCGCCGCCACAATAATTTCTAATGGAGAAGGGATTGTGTTAGCTAGAGCAGACAAGCAGCGACGAAAATTCTCTCCTCCGTTATAAACTGGAATAATGACAGATACTTCAAGTTCATGATTGCAAAACATAATAAAACATATCTCAAAAGCTTGTCATAACAGTTTTACAGGGCAATGCCTGCGTTTTAAGTTATTCAAATAAAACAGCATTAGCAATTTATAAAGAATAGCTAATAGATGCGATCGCGGATTTACAAATATTCTATAATTAATAAAATAATTGCCTATACCCTTAAGGTAAGGTCTAAGAATTTGTATTAAAAGTTACTGCCTGAGAAGTAAAGAATCGCCTGATAGCTACCAGTGAATCTCATGAATCAATTCTGAAATTTCTTCTCTCTCTTCTTTAAAATTAACTAATCTTGAAAAGCCAAGAAGGTATTTTAAGTACAGGTACTCTCTTGACCAAAGTTACTAGAGCGCACTCTTAGTGTCTTCTCTGAATAACTTAGCAGCTATAGTGCTGCCTCATTTATACTTTAACAAATCTGATATACACATTTTTGCTTCCTTGTTATGGTCTCTTAACAGCAAAAACTTGTCGATACAGAAAAGTTCGGAAAAGTTCAGTTATCTTGACAAAGCTGGCTTTTGTGGCACCAATATTTTTGGAAATTGTAGTTATTTCTGAGTATATAGCAGAAAAATATATACAAAAAAATTATTTTTTTATAAACAAACACATACAAAAGACCTCCTGCATGAATCAAAAAATCATGGATGTCATTCTGTTGGCGAAGCCTTCCCGAAGGGTACGCAACGCAGTGTAGTGAAGAATCTCCCAGATGTTTCGCCTCGCGTGTGGATGACAATTCAAGTATTCACGCAGGAGGTCTAAAGAACTAATTCAGGTATTTGTAACACGCTACCAACACCTGAATTAGTTGATATTTTCAGTAGATAAAAGAATGAAATATCGATTTAGTTCAAAAAGCGATAGACCGATCGGTTAAGGAAATTGGCTTTTCCAAGTCCGATCTGAGGCAAAGTATTGTAGTGTTTTAATTACTACCATATCGCTCTATAAACTTAACTACTCAGCTACCGATCGCGAACATCCTAACCAATTAATTCAAACAATCTCAAGGTGCAACTTGTCCAAAGCTAGAATTTGCATCGCCTAAGCGATATTCATCAGTATAAATAATTCGAGGGGCAGGACCTCGAAAGTTGGGATTGCCTTTGTATAATCCCATTTTAAAATACGGTCCTGTACCTTCATCATTCCAAAACGTAGCTCCTTGATAGTTGATTTTTTGAATGTAGTCACCGCTACCTGTTTTCATCCAAAGTCTAAAGAATCCATCATTGTTCCCCGTCCATTTGACGTTCACTACAAAATCAGTCCATTGCCCTCTTATTTCAGAAACTCGCGCTAAAGTGTAGTTAGTACATACAGCATCTACAGTATCGCCTCTACGTTGGAAATCTAAGATAAAGTTACTACCTCGGCGCGAGATTTTAGAACCAACACCACCACACGGATATCTCCTACCTGGTCTGCTAGGCCAAGCCGCAAATTGGTTGACAATATCAAAACCTGGATCGGTATCGCTCCAGTCTAGGGGGACAAACATCGACCAGCCGTACCAATAGGTTTTGCCGATTTCGGTTCTGCTCATTTCTAGCTCGGCACGTTCTCCGCAGCGGTCTATTCGATGTCTGAAAGCTGTTTGTCCAGCTCTTGTTATGTCGTACGAAGGTTCTATTCTGGAACAATTCCTATTTATAGATCGTGAAATTTCAGTCAATGAGTCAATTATACTTGCATGAGACTGACGTATTCCTACTACAAGCAGAAAGAACGTACTTAGAAGTAGAGATCTACTTAAAAATAAGGCTGAATGATGCAAACATTTTTTCTGATGTTTGTTCTGGCGATCGGTTTTTTTGGACATTATCCTCATTCTCATTGAATTACTCTCAACTTTTAGTTTGGAATGAACTCTATTTGAATTCATATTTTGCTTTTTAAAGAAAACGGGTGAAGTTTTAAAATACCGATTGTCAAGCAAGTTCGTTTGCTTCTCTAACACAAAAAACAATTGACTAAATTTCTATTTATTTGGTTTGATTAAAAAAAATCTGTATTTCTAAGCCAAAATCAATTTTTTAATTGCATTTTTATTAACTACAATGCCTGCATTTCATAAAAGCTACGAACTGTAATCTTAGCTTCAGATCAAATTTAAATTGACGATTTAAAGTTAATTTTTTGAATTGAAACAATCTCTACCTGACAATATGTTGACTTTGTCTTTGTCAGCTTTTATCAGTTTTTTGCAAATAAATTATTTGTAAAATTTTTGTTTTCCTTAAAACATTTTCTTTAAATTTGACTAATTTTTTTAAGCCAAATACTACCTCCTGTATTTTTCATGCATAACGGCATTCTTTGAATAAATTTATCTTGATGAAAAAGCTCTAGAAATGTATTAAAAAAAACTATTTCATAGTTGCGGTTATATTGTAAAAAGGCTCTCAGCATATAAGCCTCATTCCACGCCCTACCTTCAAATATCCATTCTCTTGGATATTCAAAAGGGTAAAAAATATCATGAAAATGTATATAAACTCCTTTATTTAAAAGCGGTAATATTTCAAAGAATATATGGTTAACATCACTATCTACTTTTGATACATGAGTTGAGTCAATAAAAAGAATATCTCCCGCATTTAATTCAGAAAACTTACCGATGTCCACGCTCTGAAGCTTTGTAGGGACTATTTCGATTTTATTTTTGTCTGTTTCTTTGATTAAAGATAATAATAATTGTGGGTAAGGCTCAATAAAAGTACAAGTTATTGAACTATTAAATAGTAAGTCGTTAGTATCCAAAATTAAGCAAGATGAATAACCAGAGCCTACTTCAATAATTTTTTTGGGCTTTGCATGATTAATCATGCAGTATAAACAAATTGCATCAGAATATGAATAGGAAATGTTTTCGTAGAAATATCTTAGATTTTCTTGTTGATTGGGAGTGAAAGGTAAACTTAGATAATATTCGCTAAATTCTTCAAATAGCTCAAGTTGCGCTTGTTCATTCAAATCAATTCCAGAAACTTTTTTTGTAAGGTGTTTGCTAAATATTTCGTCTTCTTTAGATTTAATCTCGGTTAATGATGGAATTGGTGAGTAAAAATGACCTGGAGGAACCCAAGTTTTATATAACCTTAACTTACCTAATTCAAGAAAATTTTGTTTTAAGTAAGGAGTGTTATAGAATAATTCCTTAATTGTACCTTTCAAGTTTTTTTTCATATTGGAAATAGCTTGATTTAGAAAAGTTTGTATTGTTGTAAAACAGATGAATCGAATACTTTTCGTTGCGCTCAACTCATTGCAGCACTACAACCGCTCTGGTTTTGCTCAAGTGAAGTGAGTAGTATTTACTAAAGAGGTGAATTTGCAGCAGAAATCTTATGAGATAATCCAATAGAGTTTCAGTAGGAAGTTATTTTTTTCCCCATTCAACAACTTCTTTCAAGCCATAAGTTAAACGCTGATTAATACTATTAGGTAAAAAGCTTAGTACTTTACCAGTTTTTGACAATGATTTATGTTTTTTCCAACTATCCGATCTTTCAATATTTGTCCAGTGTTCTGGCTTTTCAAGATACTTTACTGTGCTTGCTTCTATAATTCCTAAACTTTTAAAATAATATGCTAGCTCTAGCCCATAATCAAAATATTCTAAAGCTTGGCAGATTTTTAAATACTTTATAGCTTGTTCTGGCGTAGTTTTCTTTTTTGTACCTACGAAATCAAATAACCAAACAACTTCACACCATAAAGGCTGATGTTTGCCATGCTTGGATAGAGAATTATTACGACTAGCTTGATAAATTTCCATGTCAAACATCAGAAATCCTTGCGATCGCATAAATGCTTCAAGCTGTGTATATGTAGTTTCTCCAATATAGTTCTCCACAAAACCTGTCTCTGTTTCCACACAGAAAGCATTTTGCAAAACCTGATTCCCTGCTTTAAGAATCGGTAACTCTAATCCTTGCGTATCAAGCTTGATAATATCTGCTGTTAATTGTTGCTCGTTCGCTAAACTATTGAGTGTCATACATGAGACAGTATCTGTCCCAGTTTCTCTAAATTGATAATGATGTGAAAAACGACCAAGCCAGTCATGATTTGGGCGAAGCAGAGAATAGCAGAAAGGGTGATGTGTTTTGTACATTACCCGATCTCCTTGCTCTCCAGAAATAGCAAAAGGTAGGTAACGAGTTGACTTGTATGGATGAGGCTCGCGACTCAAGCGCCTGCATTCACTAGCATTTGGCTCGAAGCCAGTATATGCTAGTAGTTGTGCTAAATCAGACCATTTTGAGTCTAGTGGACCGCTACAGCCTATATCTAAAAAATTTACTTGCTGTACCTGAGTAAAAGGATTATTCATACTTGTTTGTTGACATAAAATAATAACGAGATTGTTAGAAAACTTAAGACACTTACCTTAGTTTTTTAAACATATGCTTTTTCTATTTATACTACTCCAGCAACTACAGAGTTCTGTGATTCTTTTGTAAGTAGTTCAAACCAATTTTCAAAACTATCGCTTACTATTAGTTTTTTATCTGGAGATACGACTCCTTCAGCACCTATAGATGTAGCAACAACAGGTAACCCAGCTTCCAGCATTTCTAGAGTTTTTAGTTTAACTCCTCCTCCTTTCAAAAGTGGAACTATCCCGATCTCCGCCTTTTCAAAGAAAATAGTTGGATCTTCAACGAAGCCTGTAACTGTGATCTGTTTGCCTGCAAGTGCTAAAACTTTTTTAGAAGGATTAGAGCCGACTATATAAAGTTTAAAATTTCGATCTTGCTGAAGTAGTTTTTTAAAACATTTGTCAACGAAGTTAAGAATTGCTTGCTCGTTTTCTGGTCTTTCCATAGCAGCCCAGAATAAAAGACTTTTCTTTTCTATTTTCTCCGCTCGGCGTTTCACTTGATAAACAAAGCTGCTAGCTTTTGGAGGCTTTACAATAAGCTTTTCACTACCAATTGAAAATAAAGAACTTAAAAGATCGCGATCTTTTTTAGATAATACCCATAGTTCGCTTGCATTCGAGTAAAGTTTTTGCTCGTAACGAAAGATTCTGGCTACTTCAAGATCGAAAAACGAACTTTTTACAGATTGTCTTAACCAAACTTGTGTCAATACATCATGTATACTAATGACAATTTTAGTCTGTTTTGAATCAATGTATTTTTTGACTATATCTAAATAAACGGCAGCATGAGAATATTCAAAATGAATTACATCATATGTTTTTGCAATCAGAAGCTCTTGAATTTTCTTACTAACTGCTCTATTAAAACGAGAAGCAAATTTTAAAGGCGCTTGATCATAGTTCAAGCAGTTTATAGCTTTTTTGAATTTAGTAAGTGGGTATGTATAAAGACTATTACCAAAATCTGTTTGTAGATCTTTAGCAACAACTATTTCTGTAGTATTAGCGATAACAATTACATCAACGAATTCATGTAAGGCAGCATACTTCGCAAGATTCATAAAAGCAATTTTTTGTCCAGCTTGAGGATACTGCGTTGTAGGAGCATGAGCTGAAATGAATAAGACTTTTGACATACCACAAATACTATTAGGTTAAGAAAACGAGTTGCAGCGAAAAAATAGCGCTAAATCACTCTATGTTAAAAATACTAACAATCCAACACTTACTTTGTTAGTACTAACCACTTAGATCCTTGTAATGGGGCTACAAATTCCGATACAGGAGTCTCTGACCTTTCAATCACTACCACGAACGGATATAAGTGAAAAGACTGAATAGCATCTTGAAAATAGGTTGAGAAACTAGCAAGACCGCTACCGCTTTTAATAGGCTTATATCCAAATTCTTGTAATGCATTTAAATTATGTGTCAACCCAGATATATAGGTATGAAACTGATTTAAAGTACCATGAATGTCTTCACATATATAAACTCCTCCTGGTCGTAAATGCGGCAATAACTCTTCTAAAGTTGCAATCTGCTGTTCTGGTTCATGTCCGCCATCATCAATTACGATATCGAGAGTAGGAACCTCACTTTTGAATCGCTTCCAGAAATTGCGATCTGTTTGATCGCCAATAAAAATTTTAATTGAATCTTTTTCGTATGCTTTACATGCTTCTTCAATATCTACACCATAAATTTGACAATTAGAACCAAAATAGTTTTTCCACATTTCTAGACTCCCACCGCTGGCAACACCAACTTCTAGAACCTGAACTTTTTGCCCAACAAACTTAGAAAGGTGACGATGGTAAATATTAAAATAGTGCTTCCACTTAAGTATTCCTAATCCTTCAGTATGAGAATTAAAATAAGCTTCTAAAGCATTGGATGGAGTATTTCCATTTTCTAAGTGAGATTGACAATGATTCGTTGTTATAGTGCTAGACTCACCATTAATGGTAAAATTCTGCCCCCATTGAAAACCTTTTTCTGCTATTGGGGAACTAAGTATTAGAGTTTTTATTGTCTTTATAGAAGTTTGATAAGAACGTGGTATTAACATTTTTGCTAAATGACGAATGATGCTTTTCATAAATGCAAATCTCTTAAACGATTTATCTATTTAATAATCTACTAGTTTTTAGTTAAAACGAAATCCTGATTTGTTCAGGATTGACATCAGAAAATTTAAGTTTATGTTCGGTTATATTACCGAAAAATATCAATTGTATCTTCTAACGTAGAAAATTCCGCTACATCCCGAAAAATTTTAGTTGGCAAGGCATAGGGAAAATTAAATTTTCAGTATATAGGTAATAGTGCAGCAGTGATTGAAAAAGCTTATTTCAAATGGAGAAACAGTTAAATAGCATGAAGCAAAGTAAGAGCAGTACAATCAACTATTCACAGATGTGTAGTGGCAATTTATAACTCAGGATACAAGAGTAAAATTAGAGTAACCCTTTACAAAGGCTAATCTGGTACAATTTTTTCTAGTAGAATAGTTTACATGACTATAAAAAATTAAGCTAAGAGAACAGAAACTAAGCTGTAAAATAGATGGATAGATAGTGAGAGATGCCCTGAAATTAAGTTATGAGACTACTGAAGGATCTGAGTAAGAAAAAGTTAATTAAAGTGCCTTGTAAAGTAATTTATCTAAATTAAGGTTTCACTTCTTTACCCGGATCGCTGCCCATAATTAGTTTTCTTCTCGGTCTACTTATAGCTACTTAGGTTCACTTGCATTCGATGAATTAAACTAATAATATCATCGGTAGTGTCTTCCAATTTAAAAGATTCATGCTGCAATGTAGATAAAATTGTATCTAATTGTGATTCCACATTCTTTTTACTTCCAAGTTCTAGGAGTAATTGATCTAAAACCATTCTAAAGAAAATATTTGATTGAGTAGTTCTAACATAATTTTTTACTATTAACTTTAGTAATTTGGAACTTTTCAAGAGCGATATTTGCTGCGTGCGTATTTCTTGACAAATTTCTTTTAGCAGTCGAGCTGTTGTGTACTCCATTAATACTATTTGTAATGTAAAGAATCCCTGATTTTTTTCAACTAAAGAGCGTCGCCTCAGAGATTCTAAAGCTTCTGCTAGCTCTAGTGACTGAACTTTTAAGCCAAAATCATTCTTCAATTTCTGAAATGAAACTGGTTCGCGCTCAATTGCTAAGCAGTACATTAACTCTTTTTCAATTGGTTGTAGGCGATTGAACTGACTATCAAAAAATTCTTTAACATCATTAAACACTATTATTTCCTGTTTCAGAAAATCAGAGGCACTACTATCAAATATGTTTTGTATAGTTGTAGAAACCATATTCAGTAATAAAGGATTGCCTCCATAAATTTGAATTATTTTTTTCAAATCATCTTCCGAACCATAAATTCCTTTACCTTTAAGGATATACTGTCCTTCTAACTCATCCAATCCTATCAATCGTAGCGATCGCGTAGGTAATTCTTCTCCCTCTCTTATCGCAACTTCCTTGGGTTTCTCTCTACTTGTTAACAATAGACAACTTTGATGATATGTTTCTCCTATATATTTGATTAGCCGCCCGTACTCCTCATCCTCTTCTTGATAGTGTGTATCTTTTCGATCGTAATTTAAGATTGACTCAGCACCATCAAGAATTAATAAACAGGGAGACTTACGGAAATATTTCAAGAGCAATGATATTCTTCCATTTGTAGTTTCTGGTAAATCTTTTTCTTGCTGATTAGATAGAAAATAAATTATCTCTTCTAAGAGTTCTCGTATTGGTGGAGCATGACGCAACGAGCGCCAAATAATGTATTTGAAATCACTCTGAAGCTGCTGAGCTAGCTTTATAGAAAGAGTAGTTTTGCCAATACCACCCATGCCTACTAGTGCTACTAAAGGACAACGATCTTGAACAATCCACTGTTGTAATGTAGCTAATTCTTGGGTACGTCCGTAGAAAGTATGTACGTCAACTGCCTCACCCCAGTCTTGACAACTATCCATATCAAGCTGTTGGTTGTGAGAGGGGTTCGCTAGGGTTAATCTTCTCTCAAGAGCTGTTCTAAAATTCTTTTTGCTTACTTTTTCGCCTAAAGCCTCTGAAAGTATCTTCCACAATCTAGGTCCAACATCTCTTTTTAAGTACTTTTCGCTGTATCCTTCTCGGTCGGCAATCTCTTCATATGTGTATCCTTGCCAAGCACCTCTAAGTACTATTTTTTGAATATCTGTCAAATGCGTACCCTGTTTGTTAAACACAACTGTATCTGCAACGATAAATTCTCTGGTTTCAAACGTTGAGGACTGAGAGTTGATTGCATTCATCTTGTAGTTGTCTCCAAAATAGTTGAAATCTGTAGCTCTACTAGGGCAGAAATGAGCGCTCATCATTTGATAGCATTGAGTTCTATGTAATTTCTCTTAGCGTGTAATGTCGCTCTAGCACGTTTTAAATTGCTTAACTGAGAGACTTTTTGGTTCTAGTAATTTCTCGTTTGCTCTTGTTATTCCGAATATCAGCTCCAAGTCTAATCTAGAAGTTTATCCGTTAGTGAATTGGAGTGTGCGATCGCATAAAACACTTGCATGTAAACGAATCTTTCACAATTATTTTACTCAGAATCAATTCAAAGCTTCTCAATAGAGATGTGCAGCTGTTTGCAGTATACAAACTCAACGATTAAGATATACTCTCTCCATCATTCATGTTCTGCTCTAAGTAAACCATATTCCTTCTGGCGTGAGTCAATAAAATTCTGGTATTACTTTAGTCACTTAATCTATATCATTACTTTAATCAGCATTGCAAGATAAATAAAGTTATTTACATGACATTTTTTGAATTTTTCGGTTGTTTTGGTTAAAACCTGAAAAAATCTGATATTTATCCGAACTTTTTGGATTGTTCAAATTAATTTAAGCATTTCAAAAACAATATTTTTCCTATACTTTGGGGAATGGTTAACCGTAGAAAAATTTAGTACATATATTAAGTGACGTTTAAATCTGTAATTATTTTGGTTATTTTTAATTCTGAACAACCAGAAAAATCGCATAGGTATCAACGCAATAGCCTAATTGCAAACTGCCGTCCAAGTTTCTATATGCCAGAGGAGTTATTAAAAACTATCGAAACTCAATCTCAACGAGAACACTCTTCCCGTTCTGGCTTTGTAACCAACTTATTATTTTTTTTACTACTATCGCCGATTGGGAAGCAATTACAGAAAAATGCTAGTCTAAATCGCCGTACTATAGCCCAAGAGTTGGAACAGTCGCTGGTACTATTTCAGCAGCAGTTGCCTCTACATCAAATCAATCAGCTTGCAGCAGCCACTCAGCGATCGCAGGCTCAGATGATGACTTATTTAGTTCTATTGGGATTGCAAGCTTACCAAGCAAAAGAACGTTTGAATAAAAATGCTGAATATTAAGTAATCAGTTCCGTTACTCTTAGTATTTTTCTAGTTGAAAGTATGGTATACCAAGTCAGTTGGTATACCATTTTTTAATCTGTAAAAACCTTTAGAAAGTGATTAACTACAAATACCGCAGCCATGCTGGCACAACTATCGAAAGCGGATGGATGCAGAAGGGAATTGCACAACCTTCTGACCACAACTAAGCTGACGTATGAGCCTTTATTGCCAATCAGATTGCCAGTTCACTTCTCGTGTATGCCCACTCTCAGATTGAATTAGCAATATCAAGCCAATCGATTAATATTCTTTTGTCTATTCCAATTGCTCGCCTTGGCTCTCAGAACAAAGAATATGAGAGATAAAGATAGAAATTGCCGCGATCTCTCAGCGAGAATTGTTAAATAACGATCTTTTTATGGTGTTGCAATTTTGACTTCGATCGGTGTATAATAACAGCGAAAGGACGTGATAGAGTAAAAAAGAATCTATTTAGTTAGTAGATACTTTTTGATTTGAGGTATTTGAATGCTCAAAGTGTAACTTTTTGTAACGTTGAAGAACCTTAAATGTTAAAATTAGAGGGCTTCATGCAGACACCACTATGTTGGCAAAAGGTTCTGATTAGCAAGCAGAGATAAGAGATTTTATATCCTTCCAAGTACTGCCGAGCAGCCGAAAACAAGCTTACAAAAGGCAGTAGCAAGCTTGAGCAGAAGATCGTCTCTAGTGCTTTTCGGCATAACTCAAAATAGTGAGAGAATTCCAGAACGTAGGAATTTCATAGTTTCGCTCTCAGTGAAGCTGCCGAAGCTGTCGAAGTTTCATCCAGCGATCGCTTTCTGAGCTGAAAAAGTGTTCATTTTTTAATTGTCTCTAAAATCTTCTCTACTGACCAGTGCTTTGCTATTGCTCTCACCAAAGCAGTTGCTTCTTCTTCTCTAAGAGACTCTACACTCTTAATCAAGGCTCTACAGTCGTCGCTAATCCTAATCGAGATAGGATTGGTCGATGGCAGGTTTTCGGCAGACACTTTTTGACTTCCCAAAACATCTCGATCGATAACTACAGCTAATACATCAACTGTTTGAGAATCTGGTAAACTTTCATGAAATGCTTCAACTGATGTAATTAACTTTGCTTGAAGAGAATCTACTTCATGCTTGTTTACATCTGAAGTAACATTACAAGTAGAATTTTTAAGTTTTTTTAATTCCTGATGTTGACTAATAATGCTTCTAGCTTTAGAGTAAGTGATGTGTTCGCCCTTTTTAGCAAGTTCTAACGCCTCCTGGCGAGCGCTTTCAGAAGTAGAAGGAGCAGCTAGAAGATATAGAGCGGAGCTAGCAATAAATAAATCGGCAAATTTTGCCGATTTAAAAACTTCCGCCACCCTCATAAAGTTTCTTGCGGTTCGTTCCTTCCAACCAAATTCAGTTATTAGCCAATTGCTAAAATGCCCAAACCCAAGATATTGCTTGACTTCGATCAGCTTTTCGCCTATTTCAATAATATCTTGTGTCGTTCTACGCATCATTCTTTTGATTTCACAAGTATGCTTTTGGACAGCAATTTGTGCTTCCATGTCAAGAGCTGCATAATCAAAGCTTTGCTGTTTAGATTGATTCCCATTATCAATATGATAGAGATTTTCCACGTTCCATCTTCCTCACAACTTTTGAAGATTTCTCGGCATCAATCGATTCTGCATAAGAGGCTGTGTCTAGATAATTATGAAGCTACAGTAGGAGCTGCGTTCTACAAGTAGCGTGTAAGCCTTTCTTAAACAGCCGGATTGATTCCAGTAAGCAAAAGCCTGCTACACTCTCTAGGATCTTAGTAAAACACGAAAATCACCTTGTGAACGGTAATTTAACCTCCATTCTCTACGAATAAGCTAGCTGTGTGCGCAATTGAGCTTTTTAATGGCAGCTACTACAGGTTAACTTCATACCGCTTTGCATCACTTAGAGTACTGGCATATACTTTGCAAGTCATATTGGCTGAAGTAGTTTACATCATATATATCAATCTGATTTTGCTATTTGATTACCTTGAATCGACTTGTCTTGAGAGACACTCTTGATAGCCCAGCAAGTTGCGTTAAAAATTGTTTAGTTGAATATTAAACAAGTCTTTAACACACCGCACGATGCTACTTAAATTACCATAATACACTAATTATTTTGGTAATTTACATGACTATTTCTAGGGTGAGCGATCGCAGCAGTCAGAATGTTGAATCTGCACGATTTGCGTCAGCTTGGGAAATTGCCGATCTAGCGATAGGATTTGATTGGTATATATTATTTAACTAATCGATCGTCTGCTCTACTAGCAACTTTTGTTCCTCTATTAGAGCCACTCAGTGTTTTAGGAAACGATTTCGGTTTCTATTACCATTTCTACAAGCAGGTAGTATGTCGCCCATCATTTTACACCGACAAAATACCAACAAAATCACTAATAATTAAAAATCTATCTGAAGAAGGGGGCAAACAAAGATTTAGTATACAAATATACGCTGTTAACAAAAAAAACTCTTTTGATGAGGAAGCTGCTAATTCCCGAACTTTTCCGACCTTTATTGAATTGACAAATCAGGGTAAAAACACTGAGTTGACAAGCTTTTCATTTAACCAGAGTATAGATGTAAAGGTACTAAAAATCATACCTAAAGCTCTTCACCAGCCCCAATTAGAAAAAACAGAGGATGAGTAAGCATGATGATGCATCAGCTAGAGGTATCCGAACTAGAAGAGGAATTGTCTCAACCGAATTACGGAAAATTAAGAGCTGCTTTTCCTGCAAGTGTAGTGCGGCGGCGGGAAAGAAGAGCGGCTGACTTGACAGCAAACAAACAGAGGAGTCTACCCCAACTAGAACAGAAGACACCACAAGTGGTAGTCATGCAGCTACAGTCTTTTGAACAAGTGACGCAAGCCGTCGAAATTCTGTGGCAAGGTCAACCGCTAGTCTTAAATGTTGTACAGATGGATGCAGAGATAGCACAACGAGCAGTAGACTTTGTGGCTGGAGCAACTTACGCACTAGAAGGACAGCAACAATATCTAGCGGCAGGGATATTTCTGTTCGCACCGAGCGGCGTGCAGTTAGCGAACGCTATTGATGAAACATGCTTATAAAGTCGTGCGTTTTAGCACGTCTTGCTGTAAGAAATAGTGATGCATAATTGCGATCGCAATTGTTTGTACTAATTTTGATGCAGAGCAATCTATCCGATTGTTCCCCTTCTAGGAGTTAGCGGTTCGTGCAGCTTAAAGATATCCGTGAATGTCTTGCCAATCCCCCACCGTTTTATCCTTGCCAAGAGAAAGCACTGTGTTTCACAGTGCCGATATAATTATGGGAGCAGATGGCGCGAAATTGGTATCTTAGCTCGATCTTGCGATCGCAGATCGCTACTATTGGTGAGGCTTGCCTTCCGCTAACTGGGGAAAATACCACCCACAGAAAGTGATGAATTCATCTAACGCAGCAGGCTCTAAACCTTGGCTATGCAGGTAGAAAATCCAATCTATTAACTCAAGCCAATTGAGCGTTCTCTTCAAATCGACTTCGTAAGTCCACTGAACATGACGTAGGGCTTTGGCACGTTTGCGATATTTCCAATACTTCATGACAGGTGATTTTTTGGGAGAGTCAAATATTGCCTGCGCGTAAATCACTGTCATAACAGCCTCGTTCGTAATATATACACCTTAATAGTCGATTGAGCTTTCTTTGTTCTAATTCTGGAACAGCTAGCGATAATGCATCGCAAGCTAAGCACAAACTTACTCTAGTTCTTATATCAGTTTACTCAATTTAGTTAATTAACGATCTGTATATTACAGAATTTTAAAAACTATGTAAATATATTTATGCAACATAGAACAATCATGTCTATATGAGAAAAAAGATAATCCACAAACAGAGGTGGTGGCGATTGGATTAAGCGATCGCCCCAAGAAGTTTTCTTTGGGTTGAGATAACCTTTTTCTCTGGGCTATTTCAATCAAACTGACATTTCATAAAAAAGTAAACAGCCCGCACCATCACGGGCTGACACGCGGCAGAGAAGGTTTAAAACTTTTGACCGATCTAACCCACACAAGGAATAGATATAAATGCCTTGAGCAGATACGAAAGGTAGATTTAAGCGTTAATCTTTTGCTCGTTCTTGAGTTAAAAAATAGCTGACAATTCACAGCTATAACGTTATAGCAGTTCTAAATGATTTGTAAACTAGGCTTCTAGCCTGCCGCAGGCTAGAAGCCTACGTTCATGAATCAAATAAGATTGCTATAGCAATGAAGTTTTGTAGACAATTTGGTTATATTTTTAGAAAAAATTGAATCATAAGATTTAGAATCTAAATTTACTCATAGGCGAACTCTAGAAATTACATAGCAAATTGATAAAAACTTAACTTAATTAGATAAATACAATATTTTCAGACTTAATAGAGTTTGTCGATACAGAAAAGTTCAGGTGTTGGACATCGACTCGGCAATTGATGACCTAGCACAGAACTGGATGAAAGCGTTATGCGAAATGCTCGTCCACCCGCTCCAACAGCGCGGCGATCGCGGCTTCAGGAGTCATGTTGTTTAAGCTGAGGTTGTCAGGTTTTAAGATGAGATTTGGAGCCTGAGAACAGCGTTTCAAACAGCCTGTTGTTTGAATAGTAACGCGATCGCCTAAACCGCGATCGCGCAACACCCCTTCTAGAACAGACACCAATTTGCTGCCACCTTTTTTCAGACAACCCGGCTTATAACAAGCAACAATCTTCACTTTGCCGTTTTCTGGTTGGCGATCGGAGTCATTATCTGAGTTTGCCGTCAGCTTGTGAATGCGATCGGCTTTCAATTTAAATTCGCCTGTCTCGTACTTGAACTTTTGCTCCCCAAAGACTTCAATCCGATCGCCAGGTTTTAAGGTCGATCCAAGCCTAAAACGGGACTGTTTGGCGATTTTAATCCTCAACTGTCCGGTTGCAACCTCTAGTTGCAAGTATTTAGGTGTACTGTCTCGATCGACAGTAAAACCTAAAAATTTCCCTTCTACATGAAATGCCAACAGGCGATCGTGTTTAAGCTTGCTCATATCCCCTACTCCTTGTGAGTACGTTTGCAGAGCCTTTTAGCCTCTACAGTCTGCGGTAATTTCATGGGTTCCGGTAAATTTGGGATTGCTAGTTCCCAACCGTTAGCTAAGGTAAAAATTTTACCCTCAGATCCTTCTGTTTGGTTTACTACTTCTTCCTCAAGATCTTTTTTGGCAACATAAATTACCAAATGTCCGGTAGCATTTTGACGCAACATGACTTTCATTTGATTTCCTCAACTGCTTCTAGTTCTTTTTTGCGACAACCAACGATAAAACCTTTTTCGATAAAATGCACGGCGTAGATATAGGAATTTTGCAAAAACGTACCAATACTGACGATGTAGCCGATCTCTCCCTTTTTCGCTAGTGTTGCGCCAATTTCTTGCCCTGGGTACGTACCATCGTTGCGGATTAGCTTGCGAGTTTTTACTTTTGAGCCAATTTCAAAAGCTGGTGGCAAGTCTAGCTCTAATTCATCTGATTGCATGGGATTACCTCTGAGATAGGATTGTACGGTTTCACTTAAGGTTCATACAAATAGGCAGTAGAGGAGCAGAGGGGCAGAGCGGCAGAGGAGGGATTATTTGTTTTTTTCATGTGATGAAATGGAACTAGATTCATTAGTTCTTGCAGATCGAGGCTGCGTTTGTTTTGTACCGATTGCTGCCGTACTGCATCTAAGATGGATTGGGTTTCATCTGTGTTTAAACTAATGCCCTGCTGCTGTAGCAAATGAGATACTAAGTGCCTACCTGAGTGCTTGCCTACGACTAAACGCCGCTCCCACCCCACTTCTTCGGGAGCGAATGGCTCGTAAGTCACGGGATTTTGCAAAACGCCATGAGCGTGAATACCAGATTCATGAGCAAAAGTATTTTCACCCACGATCGCCTTCCAAGGAGGTACTTTGCAACCCGATGCGGTTGCTACCAGTCGGGACAGTTCTAATAACCGCGTCGTGTCAATCCCCAAATCGATCCCTTGAAGGCGTTTGAGTGCCATGACGACTTCTTCTAAAGCCGCATTGCCAGCTCTTTCCCCCAAACCATTCACTGTTGTATTTACCGATAAGGCTCCCGCTTGCAGTCCAGCTAAAGCATTTGCCGTTGCCAAGCCAAAGTCATTATGGGTGTGCATTTCTACAGGCATCGATAAATACATCACCAATTGCTTGACTTTGGTGTATGTAGTAAAAGGGTCGAGAATTCCTACAGTGTCGCAAAAGCGAAACCTTGATGCGCCCCACTCTTGAGCGTAAAGGGCGACATCCAAAAGGAAATTTTCATCAGCTCTAGAGGAATCTTCACCCCCGACTGCTACCCAAAGATTGCGATCGCGGGCGAAAGTAATCGCATCTTTGAGTTTTTGCAACATTACGCGCCACTGTCCGTGAAACTTGGCAGCAATTTGAATCTCAGAAACGGGAATGGATATATGTACTCGCTGCAAACCACAGGCGATAGAAGCCTGAAGATCTGAAATTGTGGCGCGGTTCCAACCTAAAAGTTTAGCTGACAAACCCAACTCAGAAATTGCCGCGATCGCTTTAGTTTCAACTTCTCCCATTGCGGGGATACCAACTTCTAATTCACTTACACCAATCGCGTCTAGAAATTTGGCGATCGCTATTTTTTCCTCAATTGTGAAAGCAACACCCGCCGCCTGTTCTCCATCTCGTAGTGTCGTGTCATTAATCGCGATCGGATTCATAGCACAATAGCCCTCGTAGCATTTAGGTTTTCGCTCTTGAGTTTCAGATTTCAATCTCAGATGCGTGTCAATACTTTTCGGTTAAGGCAAGATCCCCCCCAGCCCCCCTTGAAAAGGGGAGGACTTCTGCCCCCTTTTGAAGCAAGTTGAGGGATCGCCAAGATTTTTGCATTGACGCTTCCAAGATGTATCAAAGTGTGTGTAGCCGTTCAAAATGGTAGGATGCCAGCAAAATTTACTTCATCGATCGCAATAACAAATAGCCGAAACAGCCATTCACAATTGCAGGAACAACTATCAAACTGAGGATAGCAACTAAGACTGTAAACATAATGTTACCCATTAAGAGTAATGTGAGGTTTGTTCTCTAGCCAAGCAAAAGTTCGTGCTAATTGATCTATGGAAATCAAACCGTATTGCCAAAGAATCATAGGTAGGGGAGCCTAATCTAACTCATGGTGATGCAGCCTTACATCTATGTCCCATTCGCAGGTTGAACAAAAGCCAAAGTTAGGCTATCTTCTGCTAAGAAATGAGCGAGATGAAAGGCACGTTCTTCAGTCTTCAATAAAATTTGCTCGTACAAATAGCGAGTAGCGCGATCGCCTACACTTTCTGCTTGAGCAGCTTGACGACGAATGAGATCGATCGCTGCTTGTTCGGCTTGCAGATCGTTTTCTACCATTTGGCGACAGGAAAAAATTCCATCTGCTTCTGGCGTAAAACAGCACAATTCTGCGAGTTTAGTAAAGCTAGCTGCTGGTACGCCGCCTAGTCCATCCAAGCGTTCGCCAA
Source organism: Chroococcidiopsis cubana SAG 39.79 (assembly GCF_003991895.1). Taxonomy (NCBI): domain Bacteria; kingdom Bacillati; phylum Cyanobacteriota; class Cyanophyceae; order Chroococcidiopsidales; family Chroococcidiopsidaceae; genus Chroococcidiopsis; species Chroococcidiopsis cubana. The sequence continues at coordinate 43,355 of NZ_RSCK01000007.1, read as the reverse complement.
CGTCGTGTACGTGTGCTTGAACTTGTTCGTAACTCTCGCTGAAATACTGGTGCAGCATATAAAATTCTGCACCTTCAACGACAAAGTGATGCTTTTGATATTGTAAATAAAGAGCTTGAAAACTTGCTAGGATAATATTTAATCCTTCACAAACGGGAACGGTAACTTCATGCCCTAAACCAATGGGGTTATCTAGCACTTCTCCGAAATTACGTAATACAGTTGCTTGTGTCATTAATTTTCTCCTTTTGATTTTGGTAATTGGTAAGTCAAAAGTCAAAAGTGAAAAGTTAAAACAGTACTCACAAATGACAAATGACAAATGACAAACTAAGAAAAAATGTCTGCTGTCCAGCAGCGTTCTAACCAATCGAGTAATTCTTGGCGAGTGGCTAAGAAATGCTGTACGGTGCTGCGGACGAGAAAGGCAGCGATCGCACTATTAACTTCAACCACTAAAGAACCATCCACAGGACAACAACAGGGGATACTTAACTCTTGTAAGCGGTGGTAAATTCGCCAGCGATCGCTGACAGGTATCTCGACAATTTGGACATTTGGATCGGAACTGGTGGGCTGAAACATAAGCAAGGTGTCCTTTTTAAAATTTTTCTCAATTATTAATTACGGGATATATAGCAATCCTATTTGATTTACAAACGGAGCAGGCTTCTAGCCTGCTTTTCAAATCATTTAGAACTGCTATAGCAGTCTTAAATTATTAGATTTGGTTTGAAAATCGGGAGTCGGGAGTCGGGAATCGGGAGCCGGGAAGAGTGTATTTTGATTCTTCCGTCTCCTATTTTTTGACTTTTGATTTTTAACTTTTGACTTTTAATTGTTGTTCGAGTTTTTCGATCCGTTCTAATAAAGAACGAATGATGCTTGCTTCTATATCAGGTAGTTTTGCGTGTTCTAGGGGACAGCCACGCACACCTTTATGGCAAATATTGCGCCCAGGAACTCCTACCGCAGTACAGTCTGAGGGGACATCTCGCAAGATAATTGAACCTGCACCAATGCGGACGCGATCGCCAATTTGAATATTGCCTAAAACTTTCGCACCTGCACCCACGACTACGTTTTTGCCCAAGGTAGGATGGCGTTTACCAGTTTCTTTCCCTGTCCCGCCAAGGGTGACACCTTGATAGATCAGTGCGTAGTCTCCGACGATCGCAGTTTCTCCAATTACTACGCCCATACCGTGATCGATAAACACGCCTTGCCCGATCTGTGCGCCTGGGTGAATTTCAATTCCCGTTAAAAATCGTCCTAGATGAGAAATCAAGCGGGGAACAAACGCAACTCCATGACAATGCAACCAGTGCGCGAGACGATGCAGTACCATTGCATGAAAGCCAGGGTAGCAACAAAGTACCTCGAACCAATTACGTGCTGCCGGATCGCGATCAAAGATAATCTGAAAATCTGTCAATAATGGCTGCAAAAATGACAAACGCAATTGTTTGTCCGTCTTTTGGGTTGTAAAGGTATTGGAGATCTGTTGCATCGGACTTGATGGGGTGGAGGAGCCGTGTGTTATCTCTGCTTATATCAGGCAGCTCTACCCGCAGCTATGCAGCCGATGTCGATTGGATTTATTGGATATATTAATTTGTACTCAATTAATCTAAACCCCAACTCAATTGGGATTTGCAAGCTAAAAAAAAGTTTTTTTGGAGTTGGGGTACTAGTATTTTTAAGTTAGGGGTACTAGTATTGATCGGGGTAGGGAGTCAGTATTTGTGTACTCAAAACTAAACTCTTAACCCAACAGGATTTAACGGCATTTTTATAACTGTTTTTTGGATATATTAACTTGTACTCATCTGCGATCGAGGGTTTGTAAGCTAAATTGCGATCGCTATCTAAATAATTAAAATAATCTTAATTTAGTTTGTTCGGCAAAAAAGTGATATTTTAGATACAGAATTGAATTCCGTGAAGTCACTGGGTTAGTTCTAAATTGACTACTCTGGTTCTTTACCCTCGAATTGCCTAAGTAGATGGCGCTTTGGGGGGCGATCGCATACGATTTGAGTACAGAACGGAAAAAAGCAAAAAGCAACTCAAATCGCATTTAAACCCTTATTATGCTTAAGTTTAAAGCGAGTACAGAAATACTTGAACCCCTTCACCATAAATACTCGTACCTCAGTCAAAAAATACTAGCACCCATACCCAAAAACTTTTTTTAAAAACTGCTAAAACCTTGGTATTTAAAAGCTGCAATTTTTGAGTACAAGTTTAATCAATTCAATAAATTCTATCCCGAACCACGGCAACAGCATCTTTTGAGGCGGCTGCTATAAAACCTATATCGCTAAACACCTGATGCACCAACAAAAACTTCAATGACCCCACCACCTACCGGACTCCTAACCCCCACCGCAGCACCAGCAAAAACTAAAACTAAATCTGGCAGTTGTGGTTGTAGCAGTAAAACCGATGCCGCACCCAGTTTAGATGAAAAAATGAAGGCGCGGATCGAGAAGCATCCTTGCTATAGCGAAGAAGCGCACCACCACTACGCTAGAATGCACGTTGCAGTAGCACCAGCTTGTAATATTCAGTGCAACTATTGCAACAGGAAATATGACTGTGCGAATGAAAGCCGTCCTGGTGTTGTCAGCGAGTTATTAACACCGGAAGAAGCAGCGCACAAAGTCTTGGTAATTGCAGGTAAGATTCCTCAGATGACCGTGTTGGGAATTGCGGGACCTGGAGATCCTTTAGCGAATCCAGAAAAGACTTTTCGCACCTTTGAGTTGATTGCAGACAAAGCACCGGATATCAAACTTTGCTTGTCAACCAATGGCTTGATGCTTCCCGATTACGTCGATCGCATTAAACAATTGAATGTCGATCACGTCACTATTACTATTAATATGGTTGACCCAAAGGTTGGCGAGAAGATTTATCCTTGGGTTCACTACAGACGCAAGCGCTACAGAGGGATTGAAGGAGTCAAGATTCTGCACGAACGGCAGATGGAAGGATTGCAAGCCCTCAGAGAAGCCGATATTCTGTGCAAAGTGAATTCGGTCATGATTCCAGGAGTCAATGACGAGCATCTAGCCGAAGTCGATGAAGTTATTCGTGCTAACGGGGCATTTCTCCACAATATCATGCCCCTGATCTCTGCCCCAGAACACGGTACTCACTTCGGTTTAACGGGTCAGCGCGGACCCACACCCAAAGAACTGAAGTCATTACAGGATAAGTGTTCTGGCAACATGAAAATGATGCGCCATTGTCGTCAGTGTCGCGCCGATGCAGTGGGATTGTTAGGCGAAGACCGCAGCCAGGAATTTACTAAAGAGAAATTCATGGAAATGACTCCAGAGTATAACTTGGAGACACGCCAAGAAGTTCACGCCGGAATTGAGAAGTCTAAGGAAGAAATCAAAGCTGTCAAAGAGAAAGCTATAGAGACATTGCATACTGTAGAGACGTTACATGTAACGTCTCTACAGGACAATCCAAAAATCTTAGTTGCAGTTGCTACCAAAGGCGGCGGTTTGGTTAACCAGCACTTCGGTCATGCGAAGGAATTCCAAGTTTTTGAAGTGGATGCCAACGAAGCTAAATTTGTCGGACACCGCAAAATCGACCACTATTGCCAAAGTGGATATGGCGAGGAAGCGACTCTAGACCACATTATCAAAGCGATCGCCGATTGCAAAGCAGTTTTGGTTTCTAAGATCGGTCATTGTCCTCAAGAAGAATTGCACAAAGCTGGAATCCAGGCTGTTGAAGCTTACGACGTGATTGAGAAAGTTGCAAGTGAATTTTACGCGCAATATCTGCAAAATCAGCAAGGAGAATAGTCATGGCTTACAAAATTACCAGCCAATGTATTTCCTGCAACCGTTGTCTTTCTGTCTGCCCCACGGATGCTATCAAAGTCACTGACGGCAAGCACTGGATCGATCCCACTCTTTGTACAAACTGCGTTGGCAGTGCTTATAGCGTACCTCAATGCGCTGCTGGTTGTCCCACATATGACGGTTGTATTCCACAACCTAGCGATTATTGGGAATCGTGGTTTACTACCTACAACCGCTTGGTTGGTAAGTTAACCAAGAAACAAGACTATTGGGAACGCTGGTTTGATACTTACTCCGAAAAATTCTCCGATCTGAAATTGACTACGCTTCATAACTAATGCACGGGCGGGTTGAACCGCAAGATTGTTGGTTTTAGTTCAGGTATTCGCGAACAAACCCGCCCCTACAATCCCCTACTCCCTACTCCCTAATCATGCAAACTTGCATTTATCTCGACAACAACGCCACCACTAGGGTAGACCCAGAAGTTGTAGAAGCAATGCTGCCTTACCTGAGCGAATATTACGGCAATCCCTCCAGTATGCATTCTTTTGGCGGGCAAGTCGGCAAAGTGGTAAAACAAGCACGGCAACAAGTTGCAGCCCTAATTGGCGCAGATGATTCAGAAATTATCTTCACGAGTTGCGGTACGGAAGGAGATAACGCCGCCATTCGCGCCGCCTTGCAAGCACAACCAGACAAGCGGCATATTGTGACGACTCAAGTAGAACATCCAGCAGTGCTGAATGTCTGCAAGCAGTTGGAAACTCAAGGTTATACCGTTACCTATCTTTCCGTAAATCGCCAGGGACAAATCGATTTGGATGAGTTGGCAGCATCAATGACAGGTAATACAGCCTTAGTCACGATTATGTATGCCAACAACGAAACAGGCGTAGTATTTCCGATCGAACAGATTGGATTGCGAGTCAAAGAGTATGGCGCTATCTTCCACGTCGATGCGGTGCAAGCAGTAGGGAAAATTCCCCTGAATATGAAGACTAGCACTGTAGATCTATTAACTTTGTCCGGTCACAAGTTACACGCACCCAAGGGTATTGGTGCTTTGTACGTGCGGCGAGGTGTCAGATTCCGCCCCCTATTAGTAGGAGGACATCAGGAACGCGGACGTAGGGCGGGAACGGAGAACGTACCAGGAATCGTTGCTTTGGGTAAAGCTGCCGAAATCGAACTGGCGCATTTAGCAGCCACGACCAACAAACAAAAGCAACTGCGCGATCGCTTAGAAAAAACTCTACTTGAGACAATCCCCAACTGTGAAGTTAATGGCGATGTCTTCGACGGCAAGCTACGCAAAAACAGATTGCCCAACACTACCAACATCGGCTTTAAGTATATCGAAGGTGAAGCCATCCTATTATCTCTGAACCAATTTGGCATTTGCGCCTCATCCGGTTCTGCCTGCACTTCTGGTTCTTTAGAACCATCCCACGTTTTGCGATCGATGGGCTTACCCTACACGACGTTGCATGGTTCGATCCGGTTTAGCCTTTCCCGTTACACCACAGATGCCGAGGTTGATACGGTTTTGGCAGTAATGCCTGGAATCATCGAACGCCTCCGCGCCCTCTCCCCCTTCAACAACGACCAAGCCGATTGGCTGCAAGGTCGGGAAGAAACATTAGCTCATCGATAGGAGTAGAGGGGCTTCAGGGGCAGGGGAGAAATAACTGTCAACCGTTAACTGTCAACTGCCAACCAACAACACTCAACCAACAACCAACAACCAAATTGTGCCATGTGGGACTATACAGACAAAGTGATGGAACTCTTCTACAATCCTAAAAACCAGGGATTGCTAGAAGACGATCGCGAACCAGGAATAGCAGTTGTATTTGGCGAAGTGGGCAGCATTGCTTGTGGAGATGCCCTGAGACTGCACCTCAAGATTGAAGTCAATAGCGATAAAATTCTGGATTCGCGCTTTCAAACTTTTGGCTGCACCAGCGCGATCGCTTCTTCTTCTGCTTTGACTGAGTTAATTAAGGGTTTAACCTTAGATGAAGCGCTCAAAGTCACTAACAAGGAAATTGCCGACTTCCTGGGCGGATTGCCAGAAGCTAAGATGCATTGTTCGGTGATGGGGCAGGAAGCGCTAGAAGCAGCGATTTATAAATACCGAGGTATTCCACTAGCCGTCCACGAAGAAGATGAAGGGGCATTGGTTTGCAGTTGCTTTGGCATCAGCGAGTCCAAGATTCGCCGCGTAATTCGGGAAAACAACCTCACCACTGCCGAACAAGTAACGAGTTATGTGAAGGCGGGTGGCGGGTGCGGTTCTTGTCTGGCAGATATCGATGACCTGATTGCTGCCGTGCAACGGGAACGAGTTGTAGGCGTACAGGTTGCTACAGGTATTGCAGCTACGAAGGAGTCGCAACGTCCGCTGACAAACGTGCAAAAAATTGCCTTGATTCAAAAAGTTTTGGATGAAGAAGTTAGACCCCTATTAATTGCCGATGGGGGAGATGTGGAACTGTACGACGTGGATGGCGATCGCGTCCAAGTGACGCTGCAAGGTGCGTGCGGTTCTTGCTCTAGCAGTACGGCAACCCTCAAAGTTGCGATTGAAGCAAAGTTACAAGAGCGCGTCAACCAAAACTTGTTAGTAGAAGCAGTTTAGCAGTTACAAAGCATAAATAGGCGTAATTAGCAATATCTATGCAAGATTTCTCTGTTCCAGTTCCTAAAGTTTTAGCAGTTGAGCGATCGCCCCCAGCGATGTTCGAGCTAAGCGATCGCGGATAAATAGGCGATCGTCGCTACACAACCCAGACCAACAACCACTAACTAATTTCAGGAGAAACAACCATGACTGACAATATTAGACAGATTGCATTCTACGGTAAAGGCGGGATCGGTAAATCCACCACTTCTCAAAATACGATCGCAGGTTTGGCTGAATTAGGCGAACGGATTATGATCGTAGGCTGCGACCCCAAAGCAGACTCCACTCGCTTGATGTTGCACAGTAAAGCCCAAACCACCATTCTACACCTAGCTGCCGAACGGGGCGCAGTAGAAGACCTAGAACTAGAAGAAGTTCTACTCACAGGTTACAAAGATGTCCGCTGCGTAGAATCTGGCGGTCCCGAACCAGGTGTAGGCTGCGCGGGTCGTGGTATCATCACCGCAATTAACTTCCTAGAAGAAAACGGAGCCTACGAAGACCTCGACTTTGTTTCTTACGACGTATTAGGTGACGTAGTTTGTGGCGGTTTTGCTATGCCAATCCGCGAAGGTAAGGCACAAGAAATTTACATCGTCACCTCTGGTGAAATGATGGCGATGTATGCTGCCAACAACATTGCACGAGGCATTCTCAAGTACGCTCACTCTGGTGGTGTACGCTTGGGTGGTTTAATCTGCAACAGCCGCAAAGTTGACCAAGAAATCGAACTGATCGAAACTTTAGCAGCTCGGCTCAACACCCAAATGATCCACTTCGTACCACGCGACAACGTTGTACAACACGCAGAACTGCGCCGCATGACTGTAATTGAGTACGCACCCAATTGCAACCAAGCCAACGAGTATCGCGCCCTTGCCAAGAAGATCAAAGAAAACGACAAGCTCACCATTCCCACCCCAATTTCGATGGACGAATTGGAAGAGTTACTCGTCGAATTCGGTATCCTTGGCGACGACAAAGAATACGAGCATCTCGTTGGCAAAACTGCGGAAGAAGTTGCTGCCGTCTAATTCAGACTCAGGGGACAAGGGAGACAAGAGAGACAAGGGAGACAAGGAGGACAAGGAGGACAAGGGGAATTTAACTACTATCTTCTTCCCCGACTCCCGACTCCCGACTCCCGACTCCCGACTCCCTACACCCCACACCCCACACCCCACACCCTTTCTTCACCCCGACTCCCTACACTCAAGAGAGGCAAATTATGACACCTCCTGAAAACACGACTCTAGAACAAGCAACCACGACAGTAGACAAGAAAGCACTGATTAAAGAAGTCCTAGAAGTTTACCCAGATAAAGCCAAGAAAAAACGAGAAAAACACCTCAACGTCTACGAAGAAGGAAAATCCGACTGCGGCGTTAAATCGAATATCAAATCCGTCCCTGGTTCCATGACCACCCGTGGCTGTGCCTACGCAGGTTCTAAGGGTGTGGTCTGGGGTCCAATTAAAGACATGATCCACATCAGTCACGGTCCCGTAGGTTGCGGTTATTACTCCTGGTCTGGTCGTCGCAACTACTACATCGGTACGACAGGGATCGACACCTTCGGCACAATGCAATTTACTTCCGACTTCCAAGAACGCGATATCGTTTTTGGCGGTGACAAAAAACTCGCGAAGCTGATTACCGAATTAGACGAACTTTTCCCACTCAACCGAGGCGTTTCCATCCAATCTGAATGTCCCATCGGTCTAATTGGAGATGATATTGAAGCCGTAGCGAAAAAGGCAGCGAAAGAAATTGGTAAAACCGTTGTTCCAGTACGCTGCGAAGGTTTCCGTGGAGTTTCCCAATCGCTGGGACACCACATTGCTAATGATTCTATCCGTGACTGGGTTTTCCCCCAAGCAGATAAGAAGAAGAAAGAGTTGGGCATTGAAGGGACACCCTACGATGTTGCGATTATCGGTGACTACAACATTGGCGGTGATGCTTGGTCTAGCCGCATCCTGCTAGAAGAAATTGGCTTGCGCGTAGTCGCCCAGTGGTCGGGAGACGGCACGCTCCACGAAATGATGATGACTCCAACAGTGAAGCTGAATTTGGTTCACTGCTACCGCTCCATGAACTACATCAGCCGTCACATGGAAGAGGCTTATGGTATTCCCTGGTTGGAGTATAACTTCTTTGGTCCCACCAAGATTGCTGAGTCCTTGCGGGAGATTGCTTCTAAGTTTGACGAAACAATTCAGCAAAAAGCAGAAGAAGTTATCGCTAAATACCAGGCACAATGCGATGCAGTCATAAAGAAATATCTCCCGCGTCTCGAAGGCAAGACTGTAGCATTGATGGTTGGTGGCTTGCGTCCTCGTCACGTCGTCCCAGCGTTCTATGACTTGGGGATGAAGTTGATCGGTACTGGCTATGAATTCGGTCATGGCGACGATTACAAGCGTACCACTCACTACATCGGAAATGGCACGTTGATCTACGATGACGTTTCTGCTTTTGAATTCGAGCAGTTTGTTAAAGAATTGAAGCCGGATCTGATTGCTTCTGGAATTAAAGAAAAATACGTCTTCCAGAAAATGGCGCTGCCCTTCCGTCAAATGCACTCCTGGGATTACTCCGGTCCATATCACGGTTATGACGGCTTTGCAATTTTTGCTAGAGATATGGATTTAGCGCTGAATAGCCCGACATGGAGTTTAATCGGCGCTCCGTGGAAGAAAGAGAGCTGAGGGAGCTGAGGGAGCTGAGGGAGCTGAGGGAGCAAGACAATTCGTAAGTTGTAAGTAAAACCTCTTGCCTCTTCTCACACCCCACACCCCACACCCCACACCCTACACCCTTTCTTCACGCACCACACACCACTTTCTTCCCCCAGCCCCTAATATTGGAGAACAGTCATGGCTCAAAACAACATAGACACCATTAAGGATCACGCTACGCTGTTTCATCAGGACGAGTACCAAGAGTTATTTCAGGCTAAAAAAGAGTTTGAAGGTGGGCATAGTCCAGAAGAGGTTGCCCGCGTTGCAGACTGGACGAAAACCTGGGAATACCGCGAAAAGAATTTTACTCGTGAAGCTTTGACCGTGAATCCTGCTAAAGCTTGTCAGCCTTTAGGCGCAATCCTGGCTGCTGTAGGTTTTGAAGGTACTCTGCCTTTCGTTCACGGTTCTCAAGGTTGCGTAGCTTACTTCCGCAGCCACTTTACTCGCCATTTCAAAGAACCATTTTCTGCTGTTTCTTCCTCTATGACTGAGGATGCAGCGGTGTTTGGCGGACTCAACAACATGATTGATGGTTTGGCGAATAGCTACAATCTCTACAAGCCGAAAATGATCGCCCTTTGCACTACCTGCATGGCAGAAGTCATTGGAGATGACTTGGGTGCTTTTATCAAAACTTCCAAGGAAAAGGGATCTGTACCCGAAGATTTTCCAGTTCCCTACGCCCATACGCCCAGCTTTGTCGGCTCCCACATTACGGGCTACGACAACATGATGAAAGGAATTCTGTCAAATCTGACTGAAGGCAAGAAGCAAGCAACAACCAACGGCAAGATCAACTTTATTCCTGGTTTTGAAACATATATTGGCAACTTGCGGGAAGTCAAGCGTTTAGCATCCTTGATGGGCGTTAACTATACTCTACTGGCAGATAATTCAGATTACCTCGACTCTCCTAATGATGGCGAGTACAGGATGTACCAGGGTGGCACTCCCTTAGAAGATGCAGCAGATTCGATTAATGCTGAAGCAACGATCGCCTTCCAAGCATACTCTACCACCAAGACGCGAGAGTACATCACAAAAGAGTGGAAACAAACCACTTCAGTTACCCGTCCTGTCGGTATCCGAGGCACGGATGAGTTTTTGATGAAACTATCAGAACTCACCGGACAGCCAATTCCCAAAGAATTAGAAGACGAACGGGGACGTGCAGTGGATGCGCTGACTGATTCCCAAGCATGGTTGCACGGCAAGCGCGTTGCTCTGTATGGCGATCCAGATCTCGTCATCGGACTAGTACAGTTTCTCCTAGAAGTGGGCGCTGAACCCGTACACATCGTAGTGTCAAACAGCAACGAAGTATTCGAGCAAGAATTGCAAGCAATCTTGGATGCTAGCCCCTTTGGTAACACTGCCAAGATTTGGGGTGGTAAGGATCTGTGGCATATGCGATCGCTCCTCTTTACCGAACCTGTAGACTTACTGATCGGCAATTCCTACGGTAAGTACCTGTGGCGCGACACCCACACCCCACTCGTACGAATTGGCTACCCAATCTTCGATCGCCACCACTTGCACCGCTATGCCACCTATGGCTATCAAGGAGCAATCAACCTGCTCAACTGGATTGTCAACACCTTGCTAGACGAACTCGATCGCAATACCATCGTTCCCGCCAAGACCGATATTTCTTACGACTTGATTCGATAATCGCTGGGCGATCGGTAATTGGTAGTAGAGAAATCTTATCAATTACCAATTACCTTCCAATACTCCAATTCATCCCATCCGCCATGTCTACCATCACCCACAGCCACCACGATCGCTCTGTAATTCCCGAAAAAATTCCAGGCTTCGATCTACTCTCTCCCCTACGTCGATGGGTGAATCAAATCCAAATATGCGATCGCCATACTGCCCATCTCATTTGTCAAGTCATTCCCTGCTGCTGCCCTTTTGAACGAGACGTAACTCTACTCGGACGCACCTTTCACATTCCCGCACTCTGCGAACTAAATCCACTCTACAACGAGCTTATAGGCTTGCGCTTTCGCAGCCTATCCTACCTCTCAGATGAGTGTGGCGAAGATGTCACGAAATACATTTGTTAATCGGTAAGTCAAAAGTCAAAAGTCAAAACTGTTAGAAGTTAAAGATTACGACTAACCCCATGTGTGACTTTGTAATAGCCCCCTTTCTAGGGGGGTTGGGGGATCGGAGAACTGCGCCATTCACGAAGAGATCCCCCCTAGCCCCCCTTCAAAAGGGGGGAACAAGAGTAAAGTTGCACCGAAGCGTGACTAACCACTCACCAGATCGTCCCACGCACCACTCCACCACCAGCTAAGTCATGAAAATCACCCAAGGTAAAATCAACGAGCTGCTCAGCGAGCCAGGATGCGAACACAATCACCATAGGCACGGGCAAAAGAAAAATAAGTCCTGTCAGCAACAAGCTCAACCAGGAGCGGCTCAAGGGGGTTGTGCCTTTGATGGCGCATCGATCGCCCTCGTCCCCATTACTGATGCGGCTCATTTAGTCCACGGACCGATCGCTTGTTCTGGTAACTCTTGGGGTAGTCGTGGCAGTCTTTCTTCTGGTTCCCATCTCTACAAAATGGGCTTTACGACTGACTTGAATGAGAACGATGTCATCTTCGGCGGCGAAAAAAAGCTGTACAAAGCCATTATGGAAGTGCAGCAACGATACAATCCTGCTGCGGTATTTGTCTACTCTACTTGTGTCACTGCCCTGATTGGCGATGACTTGGATGCAGTCTGCGAAGCCGCTACTAATAAAATAGGTATACCCGTCGTCCCCGTGAATTCTCCTGGCTTTATTGGGAGTAAAAATCTTGGCAATCGTGTCGGTGGTGAAGCCTTACTAGAATACGTTATCGGTAGCGCCGAACCAGAATTTACCACCCCTTACGATATCAACCTGATTGGCGAGTACAACATTGCTGGAGAATTGTGGGATGTTTTGCCTCTATTTGATAAATTAGGCATTCGCGTCCTTGCCAAAATTACGGGTGATGCTAAATACAACGAAGTTCGCTATGCCCACCGTGCCAAACTGAATGTGACGATCTGCTCCAAAGCGCTGATCAACGTGGTGAGAAAGATGGAGGAACGCTACGGCATTCCTTATATTGAAGAATCTTTCTACGGCGTGGATGACATGAATCGCTGTTTGCGCAATATTGCAGCAAAACTGGGCGATACAGATTTGCAAGAGCGAGTCGAGAAATTAATTGCCGAAGAAACTACGGCGTTAGATGTTGCCCTAGCCACGTATCGCGATCGCCTTCAAGGTAAGCGCGTTGTCCTTTATACCGGAGGTGTGAAAAGTTGGTCGATTATCTCTGCGGCTAAAGACTTGGGGATGGAAGTTGTCGCCACTAGCACGAAAAAAAGTACCGAGGAAGATAAAGCCCGCATTAAAGAACTGCTGGGTAAAGACGGCATCATGCTAGAAAAAGGCAATGCTCAAGAATTGCTACGGACGATCGCCCAAACAAAAGCAGATATGTTGATTGCTGGTGGTCGCAATCAATACACAGCCCTCAAAGCCAAAATTCCCTTTTTAGACATCAACCAAGAACGCCATCATCGCTACGCCGGATATACAGGCACGATCGAAATGGCGCGAGAACTGGATGAAGCCCTGCACAGCCCCGTGTGGAAACAAGTGCGTAAACCTGCACCTTGGGAACAGGGACAAGGGGGACAAGGAGACAAGGGGGACAAGGGGGACAAGGGGGACAAGGGGGACAAGGAAGCAACTACCAACTACCCATTACCCATTACCAATTCAAAATCCAAAGTCCAATCTTCCAAAAAGGCAGTTGCGGTTAATCCTTTGAAGCAGAGTCAGCCTTTGGGTGCAGCCTTAGCATATTTAGGATTAAAAGGTGTGATGCCTCTGTTTCACGGTTCTCAGGGTTGTACTGCTTTCGCCAAAGTCATGTTAGTACGGCATTTTCGCGAAGCAATTCCCCTATCCACTACAGCAATGACTGAAGTTAGCACGATCTTAGGTGGCGAGGACAATATCGAGCAAGCAATCCTAACGCTGATGGAGAAATCAAAACCAGAAATTATCGGTCTGTGTACCACTGGACTAACGGAAACTAGAGGCGATGACATGGAAGGCATCCTCAGAAGTATCCGCAAACGTCACCCAGAATTAACTGACTTGCCGATCGCATTTGCCTCTACGCCCGATTTTAAAGGTGCATTGCAAGATGGGTTTGCCGCAGCCGTGGAAAGCATAGTCAAGGAACTGCCTCAACCTGGAGAAACCAGATTAGACCAAATCAACCTTTTAGTAAGCTCTGCGTTTACGCCAGGGGACGTACAGGAGATTAAAGAGATCGTTTCTGCTTTTGGACTAAAACCCATCGTCGTACCCGATCTTTCCGCCTCGCTCGACGGTCACTTGGATGATTCCTACAGCGCGGTGACAGGTGGTGGTACGACTTTGGCAGAACTCAGAGCGATGGGGACTTCGTTGTTTACCCTAGCACTAGGCGAGAGCGTGCGCGGTGCGGCGGAGATTATGCAAAAACAGTTTGGTATACCCTACGAAGTCTTTCCGCAACTAACTGGATTAGATGCAGTGGATGACTTTTTCCAAGGACTAGTAGATTTGAGCGGTAATGAAGTCCCAGAAAAATACTGCCACCAACGCCGCCAGTTGCAAGATGCTATGCTCGATGCTCACTTCTACTTTGGGCGCAAGCAAGTATCGCTAGCACTAGAACCAGATTTACTGTGGTCGATCGCTTGGTTTTTGCGATCGATGGGAACTGAAATTCATACCGCAGTCACAACCACAAAATCACCCCTTTTAGAGCAACTACCAGTCGAGAGCGTCACAATTGGTGATTTAGAAGACTTCGAGCAATTAGCAGTAGGTTCTGACCTGCTGATCGGTAATTCTCATACTAAAGCGATCGCCCGTCGCCTCGACACTCCCTTCTATCGCCTCGGTTTCCCCGTATTCGATCGCTTAGGTAACGGACAGCGTTGCACAGTCGGCTACCAAGGCACCATTCAGCTTTTATTCGATCTCGGCAACCTGTTTCTAGAGGCAGAGGAGCGAGGAGCGAGGAGTGAGGAGTGAGGGGAAGAAGAGAGCTGACCTAGCTGGGGGAGCTGGGGGAGCAACTACCAACCACCAACTACCAATTACCAATTACCAATTACCAATTACTAATTCGGAGGATCGGTATGAAAATTGCCTTCACAACTAATGACAGAGTTCATATTAATGCTCACTTTGGTTGGGCGAAAAAGATTGATGTTTATGAAGTTTCGCCAGAAGGGTATCAGTTTGTAGAAACACTCCGATTTGATGGCGATCTTAAAGAAGATGGTAATGAGGACAAATTACTGCCAAAAATTGAAGCCCTATATGATTGCACGATTGTTTATGTATCGGCGATCGGCGGAAGTGCAGCAGCTCGGTTAATTAAGAAGCGCATTACACCAATTAAAGCCAGATCTGAAGATGACGAAATTCTCGATATTTTGGAAAAGTTAGTTCAAACTTTGAAAGGCAGCCCTCCCCCCTGGTTGCGAAAAGCCTTACAACAAAAATCACCTAGTTTTGCACAATTAGAAGAGGAAGTAACTGTATGAGCGCTACTGAAACCACCAACCAAACTACTACCAACGAAGCCTTCAACTCTCTGTTTGTTCAAGAGTTAGCCAGACAAATTCGCGCCCAAGATTCCTATGGTTTTTATCGCAACTGGGCAGATGAATTAGTTATCAAACCCTATATTGTCAGCAAAGAGGCTAAGCGCAAAATTTCTGTAGAGGGCGATGTCGATCCCGTAACAAAAGGCAGAATTTTATCATTCTATCGGGCGATCGCGGCTCGAATCGAGCAAGAAACAGGTTTATTATCCCAAGTCGTTATCGATTTGAGTCATGAAGGTTTCGGCTGGGTACTTGTTTTTTCTGGCCGTCTGTTACTAGTTGCTAGAACCTTACGCGATGCTCAACGCTTCGGTTTTGATTCTTTGGAGAAATTAACAGCGGAGGCAGACAAGCTAGTTGAAAAAGCGATCGATCTCGCTCAGCGTTATCCCGAAGTTGGCAAACTGTAAAAATAAAACATCTCAAAAGATTTGTATGGTACAAGTAACCAAAACTGCTGTTAACCCAGATATTAACGAGTTAAAAACTCAACTCAAAAAGCTTAACAGTAAAGCCGGACAAATGAAGATGGATCTGCACGATCTCGCCGAAGGTTTACCTACAAATTACAACCAACTTATGGATGTAGCAGGTCAAACCTATGAAATCTATCGACAGATTGACGAACTCAAGCAACAGTTAACAAAATTGGAGCGAGGACAATGAGCAGAATAGCCCAATTTCAACAAATTGTCGATGCAGAGCAATATTTTGAGTTCTTCGATCTGCCTTACGATGCTCAGTTTGTGAATGTGAATCGCCTGCATATTTTGCAGAAATTCTCTAACTATATCAAAGCGATCGATCGCGATTCTCCCGATCTAAACGACGAGGAAAAGCTCGGTCAATATCGTAACGCACTCCAACAAGCTTATGACGTTTTTCTTGCTTCCAAACCTGTCGAACAAAAACTATTCAAGGTGTTTAACGAGAAGCCACAAAATGTAGTTTTGCTAACAGAAATTGGTACAGATTGAGGAGAAAAACTGTGTTAAACCTCACCCCCATCGAATTAGAACGCTACCGCCGCCAAATTATGCTTCCTGGTTTTGGCGAGTCAGCACAGCAACGCTTGAAATCATCAACAGTACTGGTGACAGGTGTAGGCGGGCTGGGTGGCACGGCGGCGCTTTACCTAGCGGTAGCAGGAGTTGGACGGCTCATTCTAGTACGGGGCGGCGAACTGCGACTAGATGACATGAATCGCCAAATTCTGATGAGCGATGATTGGGTAGGCAAACCCAGAGTTTTCAAAGCTAAAACAACACTAGAACAGATCAACCCAGATATCCAAGTCGATGCTATTTGCGAGTATGTCACGCCAGAGAACGTTGACGATTTAGTACAAGCTGCTGACGTTACCCTCGACTGCGCCCACAACTTCATCGAGCGAGATTTGTTAAATGCTGCCTGCGTGCGCTGGAAAAAGCCAATGGTGGAAGCAGCGATGAACGACATGGAGGCATATTTAACCACAATTATCCCCGATCGCACTCCATGTTTATCTTGCCTATTTCCCGAAAAGCCCGATTGGGATAAGCGTGGTTTTGGCGTTTTGGGTGCGGTATCTGGAACCCTAGCTTGTTTGACTGCACTAGAAGCAATCAAGCTGATTACAGGAATCGGTAAACCACTGTTATCTCAACTACTCACGATGGACTTGGGCAGTTTAGAGTTTGCCAAGCGTCGCCCCTACCACGATCCTAATTGTCCGGTTTGCGGTACTCCGGCTTTCTCGCACTATTCTACTTCGCGATTGCGCGATCGTTTCGATCCCCCAACCCCCTTAAAAAGGGGGCTAGTAGCACAATCTCCCTCTTGTTAAGGGGGATTAAGGGGGATCTTCAAGCTTATGCATCCTCACCAAGAATTTTCGATTCCCTAGTCCCTCACCCCTAACAACTAACTCAGGAGAAATTATGACCCTAACATTAACAGAAGTTGCAGAATTCCGGCTTCGTACCTTCCTGCAAGCCGCTAGCAAAGAAGACAATTCCGCTCAACGAGGCATTCGTGTTGCTGTCGAGGATGGCGGTTGTAGTGGCTATCAGTATTCCTTAAACATCGCCAGCACACCACGGGCAGATGACCTTGTAGTAGAGCAAGGCAAGCTACGCATCTACATTGACTCGCAAAGCGCTCCGTTATTGGAAGGAGTTGTCATCGATTTTGTCGATAGCTTGCTAGAAAGCGGATTTAAGTTTAGCAATCCCAATGCTACCGATACCTGCGGCTGTGGCAAATCATTCCAAGCAGGCGATTGTACTCCTGCTGGTGTGCCATGTAGCTGAGTAGAAAAGTCAAAAGTTAAAAGTCAGAAGTCAAAACTTGTGGGGGTGGGTTTTTTGCAGATACTTGTGAAATCACAATTAGTTCTTTGATTTAACTAGCCCGTACAAAGATCGAATCATTTTGGAGGACACGACGATGACGACATATCAAGTGCATTTAATCAATAAAAAGCGATCGCTCGACATTACGATCCCTGTTGAAGAATCTATTACGATTCTGGATGCCGCAGAAGAACAAGGACTGGACTTACCCTTTTCCTGTCACTCTGGTTCTTGCTCTAGTTGCGTTGGCAAAGTGGTTGAAGGCGAAATCGATCAGTCCGAACAGGTATTTTTAGATGACGAACAAGTGAAGAAAGGATTTGTGCTTCTCTGTGTCGCCTATCCTCGCTCTGATTGTACGATCCGCACCCACCAAGAAGCCTATCTAGTCTGAGTACCCACGATATGTTTACTGACTTTACCATTTTTGGCTCCTCGCTCAGTTTGCTCCAACCTGGAGAACGGGGAGTCGTTAACAGAGTCGAGAGTGTAGACGAGGCTACGGTACAGGAACTCAGGGCAATGGGTATTGTACCTGGAGTCACCATTATTTTAGAACAGCGATCGCCTGCCTACAAGGTTATCGTAGGAGGCGATCGCCTGATTCTCTGCCAAAAGTCTGCTGATGCAATCTACGTCAGGTTGACGGCGCGATCGAATTCTGCCCCTATTCAAGCTGCTGGTATGGCTGGGGTGCTAACTGCTCTATTCCAATGGTTGGGTGCAACTCAAAAAAATAATCGGCGAATAGAATTCGCGGAACCACACATTCAAAGTCCGCAAGGCAAGGACTGAATCAACTGAAATACATCTAATTTCTTACTTTTGACTTTTGACTTTTAACTTTTGACTTACTCAAGAGGAGACACTATGGCAATACTTACTGGTTTGACTTTTGGGGGTAAAATCTGGACACCCCAATTCGTACAAGAAATTAACCAAGATAAATGTATTGGTTGTGGTAGATGTTTTAAAGCCTGCGGTAGAAACGTGCTACTACTGCAAGCACTGAATGAAGACGGGGAGTTTGTCGAAGATGAGGAGGCTGAGGAGATCGAGCGCAAAGTCATGTCTATTGTTCATCCAGAATACTGTATTGGTTGTCAGGCTTGCTCTAGAGTTTGCCCCAAAAATTGCTACACTCATAGCTCGTTAGAACAAAATTAGATAGCAATTCTGTTTGAGTTGTAAACTACTCGTGAAGGTGGTCATTGGTCATTGGTCATTTGTTGTTGGTTGACAGTTAACGGTTAACAAGTAGTTATTCTCCCTTGTCCCCCTTGTCCCCCTTGTCTCCCTTATCCCCCTTGTCCCCCTTGTCCCCCTTGTCTCCCTTGTCTCCCTTGTCCCCCTTGTCCCCCTTGTCCCTGAATTATGTCTACGAACGACCAATTAGAAAACCTGGTTTTTGAACCCAATTGGTCTGCTTACTACCAAGCAGTAGAAGGTCGTCCGCCGCGAGAAACCCTGCTAGCAGCATTGACAAGATTTGAGGCAATATCTCAGGAATTTTCCCGATTTGCAGTGGATTTGGGCTGCGGAGATGGACGAGACACGGCGGAACTGCTGAAGCGGGGTTGGCGGGTACTAGGAATTGACGGAGAAGCAAAAGCGATCGCCCGTTTGCAAAGTCGTCCTGACATCGATCTCCGTCGCCTAGAAACTCTGGTGATGCGCTTTGAAGATCTAGTATTACCAGAATCGGTCGATCTCATTAATGCCAGCTTTTGCCTACCATTTTGTCCGCCGGAACATTTTCCTAGCTTGTGGAACAAAATTATCGCAGCATTGCGGGTTGGGGGACGTTTCTGCGGTCAATTATTTGGCGATCGCGACTCTTGGGCAGTTTACCCTAACATGAGCCATCATACCCGCGCCCAAGTAGAAGAATTGCTCCAACCTTTCAAAATTGAGTGTTTTCAAGAAGAAGAACACCCAGGCACGACTGCTTTAGGCGAACAAAAGCACTGGCATATCTTTCATATTGTTGCTTGCAAACAGCAATTGACTCATCGACTAATCAACTGCAACCATAACGTCTGATGATTTAACGACAGCGTAAGCCTCTTTACCCTCTGCAAGTCCCAAGCTTTCAGCCGAGGATTTTGTAATAATTGCAACTATTTCCACTCCAGGCGCAAGTTCTAACGTGACTTCAGTATTAACGGCTCCTGGTACAACTTTTTTTACAGTTGCTTTCAATGTATTGCGGGCGCTAATCTTCATTTGTCAATCTTTTGTATATGTTTTGTTAGCTCGATCTTCTATCTATTTACGCTCGTTAAACTGTAAATTTAACTACTTTTTATTGCCGAGCGATCGCCTCATCATCTCCTTTAAGGATTAGTAGTTTCTACATATTGACTCATTGTAAGTATATGTTAATCTAATCTATCCATAAAGCATATCTAATATAGATTCTACTATAATTTATAGTTATTTTTTGTAGATAAAGTAGATATTGAACTGAAGATTCTATGAAAAGAAAAAATGTTTTTGCCTTTATTTGTGGAGTTGCGATCGCGCTGATTTTAGCAACTATTTTCAACTGGCTCAATCCATCTCCTGTTGTCGCACAAGCAAATACAAACTTACTTATATCTGCTGCTACTAGCCTCCAAGATGCCTTAAAAGAAGCCCAACCACTTTTTCAAAAAACTCAGCCGAAGATCGAAGTCAATTATAACTTTGGTGCTTCTGGGGCATTACAACAACAAATAGAACAAGGTGCGCCAGCAGATATCTTTTTTTCTGCCGCTGCAAAGCAAATGAATGCCTTGCAGGATAAAAATTTGATTCTTCTCGATACCCGCCGCAACCTCCTAACTAATCGCCTTGTCTTGGTTGTGTCGAGTAATTCCGATCTGAAGATCGATAAGTTCGAGCAATTAACAGATACTAACATAAAACGAATTGCTGTAGGCGAATTCCGCAGCGTTCCAGTCGGACAATATTCCGAGGAACTATTCAAGAAATTAGGGATTCTATCACAAGTTAAACCAAAATTAGTGTTTGGCAATAATGTCCGTAATGTACTAGCTGCTGTAGAAAGTGGCAATGCTGATGCTGGAATTGTCTATACCACAGATGCCAAACTCTCAAATAAAGTTCGGGTAGTGGCTACAGCAGCGGAAAACTTACATTCTCCGATTGTCTATCCTATAGCCATTATCAGTAGTAGTAAAAATCTTGATGCTGCCAAAGAATATATTCAGTTTTTAACTGACAAGCAAGCAAGAACCGTGTTTGAGAAATACGGTTTTGGCATAGCCAAAGCATCGTAAAAATAGCGATAGGTAGAAACGAGAACGTCTAGATTATCTGAGGCGATCGCTAATACCTATTTGATAAAGTACTCTGATTCAGCCGTATTTTCTCAGTTCTGTGCTGCCAATTGCAGTAGATTATTGACATCATCAGCAACAGCATACCAAGATAAAATTTGGTCGTTAGCTGGGCTGTCACTAGGAGATGCATGGGTTTTGCCCTTGCCGTAGGCATCGCCTCAAATGATTTTACTAAAATATTAAGACTTTATTTAATGGCTCAAAGCGAACAAAAATATCTGAACTTGCAGATTAAATATATTTACTATAAATAATTCGTAAGAGCATAGCTTCGAGAAAAACTCTTGGATGGCGAGGAGTTCAAATTTTAGTAGAGAAAATTTTCAGCGATCGCGTATTCATAGCATTCAGTAAAGCTAGCATCTTTTTGAAAAGAACCGCACAATACCCATGCCTTACGCCATTACTAAGCACTGTATTCGTTGTGACAACTGCCTGCCTCAGTGTCCTACAGGTGCAATCAAAGTTATAGAAGGTGAGTATTGGATCGATCCCAGCTTGTGTCATGACTGCCAGGATTCCCTAGCACCGCAGTGTGTAGACTCTTGCCCTGTCAACTCTCCGGTTCCTTGGCAAGCGAAGAAAGGTAGATGCAAGATTGATGTTAGAACCGTACCTAGCCTCGATCTTTTTCCCGACGGTAAAAGCCATCCTTTTGCTTCCGCGATCGCTAGTTGGGAATTATGCAATGTTCTAGCACAGCGACACTCTCTTACTTGGGAAATCGATGCTGCGGGAGAGTTGTACTATCAGCGGCAAATTCATGGAGGTAAGGGTGCGATCGCCTTCCGAATTACAGACAGCTTAGATTTGGAACCGCCAGTTGCGCTTAAAGGCGATCGAGCATTATCTGCGATCGAGACATTTGATATTAGATCTGCCTGCTTGCACTTAATCTACGCCGCTCATGTTACAAGCTTAGAGCGTCCTTGGGAAGAGGAATTCATTATCAATGACCGACAGATTGAGGAATACTTGGGACTGGACAAGCGCAAAGACCTGAGCAAACTGACTAAACTCGTTCTCATTAAAGAACTTGCCCAACAACCCTGCAAGCTAATAGCTTGTATCGATCTGCCCCAACAAGGAAAGATTAAGGGAATTCGGCTGGAAAAAAGTCGTTTGTGGCATTTACTGGACACTCAACATCACTTTCAAGAAGACGATTTGGGATGCAAACATCTGGTTGGGTTGACTTTCAAAATTAAAATCGGTCAGTGGGCGCAGCATTTTCTGAATCGGCAAGGTTGCAAAGAGCGGACTGCATTCTATCAGTACGGTACTTTACCCAAAGCCCTACTCAGCGCCGTGATGAGTATTTGGCAGCAGCATGAGGGTGCAGCGCGGATGATGCTATGGTTGCTATTTAAAACCAAAATGGGTAAAGAGCAGCGCGTTACGATTCCCACTCTCATGAGAGTAGCCTACGGCGAACGAAAACTGAGCCAAACATCTTTGCAACCCGAGAATCGCCAACGTCTATTAAGAATATTTGAAAGCGATTTAGAGGTACTCGATCGCTACGGACTCAAGCCTGTATTCGATCCTGTGACCTATCCACCAGAGATTCAACCTTTGTGGGCTAAGTTAGTCGATATTCCAGAAGATGCGGAAGCTGCATTAGAATTTTGGATTGATGATGGTAGCAATAGCACTCGATTGACCGATGCTGCCCCTCGTGGTAAGTGGAATCGATTAATGAATGCTCGGATTTTACATTTTGAACTGCCTCCAGAGTGGGAACAACAACTCGCGAAATCTAAGAAGAAGCAACGAACGACGAACCGCAAAACTAGGTCAAAATCGCAAGTAGCCCTCTCTACTGAATATATTATTGAGGCAAGAAAAAAACTGGGATTGAGCCAAAGAGATTTAGCCCAGCTAACGGGTAAAAGCCAGAGTTGGATTCGCGATATTGAAAATGGACGTTTTCAAGCTAAGTTAGAAGATCGAATATTATTGCAAAAAGCGCTAGGGATGAATGCTTGACTTGAATTATGGGTCTCTGCGCTTTAGCAGTTCTAAATGATTTGTAAAGCAGGCTTCTAGCCTGCTCCACGTTCATGAATCAAATAGGATTGCTATTGTTGGAATGGTAATTCCTGCTAGTTTGAAGCGATCGCTGAAAGTCTGCAAACTGCCCTCAAGCAACTAAAGTTGTAATGGGATTTAGAGAATTAATGGTGAGTGGATAGTAACGCATTGGCTAGCAGAGTGAAACTCTTCTTCTAGCCACCAGCCACCAGCCACCAGCCACTGATAACTGTAAGAATTCTGCAACATTTGTTTGTAGGACGATCGCATGAGTTATCTTGTAGATTAAGCTACTGCCGCTTCAGTACAGATGGATTGCAGGTATGAAAAAGTTTATTCTACTGTGTTTGTTTATTGGCGGGCTGTGGTTTGCTCTGTCAAGCTTTCAAGGTCTGGCAGCTAAAGGCGAATATCAGTCCATTGTGCTAGATTTTCGGGAAAATGTGCCGAATACGGAGATAGAAGCTAAATTAAACGCGATCGCGCAGCAATACAAAGTCAAGCCTCGGCTTAATAGTGAGTTTTCCGCAGCAGATAATGTATATGTCGTGGAAGGCGATCGCCAGACTCTGACTAGCCTGAGAAACTCCAAAATCGCTAAATCTACCGAATATATCGAACCTAACTACATTTACCGTGCCTATGAGGTTCCCAACGACCCCCAATACGGTCAGCAATGGAACATGCGTAGTATTAGCATTGAGTCGGCATGGGATGAAACCAAAGGTAGCGGCGTAACCGTTGCTGTGATTGACACGGGCATTAGTCAAGTTCCAGACCTGAAAAATACCAAATTCGTCGAAGGCTACGACTTTGTAAATGATAAAGTTGCAGCAGATGACGACAACGGGCATGGGACTCACGTAGCAGGTACGGTAGCGCAATCAACCAACAACAATTATGGTGTCGCAGGTGTGGCTTATGAAGCCACGCTCATGCCCCTGAAAGTCTTAAGTGCAGGTGGTACGGGTACGACCTCCGATATTGCCGAAGCCATCCGCTTTGCTGCTGACAACGGCGCAGGCGTAATTAATATGAGCTTAGGTGGTGGTGGTGAAAGCGAAATGATGAAAGAAGCGATCGCCTACGCCCATCAAAAAGGTGTCGTAGTCGTCGCCGCTGCTGGCAATGCCAATAGCAACGCTGCCGAGTACCCCGCCCGCTATCCTCACGTAATTGGAGTTTCGGCGATCGATTCAGCGGGAGAAAAAGCCCCCTACTCTAATTTCGGTGCAGGAATCGATCTTTCTGCTCCTGGTGGCAGTAATTCCGGCAAAATCGTCCAAGAAACTATCGATCCAGATACGGAAGAACCAGTATTTGCCGGATTCCAAGGAACCAGCATGGCATCTCCCCACGTTGCCGGAGTCGCCGCCTTAGTTAAAGCTGCTGGGATACAAGACCCAGATGAAGTAGAAAGCGTTCTGCAAAAGTCCGCCA
This sequence comes from Chroococcidiopsis cubana SAG 39.79, assembly GCF_003991895.1. Classification (NCBI taxonomy): domain Bacteria; kingdom Bacillati; phylum Cyanobacteriota; class Cyanophyceae; order Chroococcidiopsidales; family Chroococcidiopsidaceae; genus Chroococcidiopsis; species Chroococcidiopsis cubana. Next base: position 19,266 of record NZ_RSCK01000007.1, on the reverse strand, counting down.
GAGTCGTGCAAGATGACGGACTCAACTACTACGGTGCGGGACATTTAGATGCATCCGCCGCCGTGAAACTTGCCGTGCGCGGACAAATTACCTTCAAAGACTTCTTCCGCTGGCTGCGGGATAACGGCTACCTCAACCCCCGTTTCTGGATTGATGGTGGTGCAGTGGCATTATTACCTAAAGTCCTGATGGTACTCGGTTCTTACCTCTTGGCTTGGTTCTTGCGGGTTTACTTCCCCTTTACCTGGAGTTGGTCGCTGTCATGGGGGTTAGTTACAGGCAGTTCGGGTTTATTCTTCCTCAAAGGCTTTTATATCTTCGACCTACCTCAATGGCCCTTCCGCTTGCTGGGCAGTTCCATTCCCGAACTCGGTAGCGCTATTCAGGGATACTCTGAGTTAAACCCCTTCTTTGCCAGCGTAGTGATTCCCTTTGTGTTAATCGTGTTACTGCTGGGAAATCCGAATTGGAAGAAATTTGCTGTCGGTACAGCTTTAGGTGTCGCTAGCTGCTTGTTAATCAGTGCCTTTATCGCACCCGATTTAGGCTGGTTGGGAAGTGGGGCGATCGCTCGTACTTTTCTGATCGGTAATGCTTTAGCCTGTTATGGGATCGCTTGGTTGGCAATGAAAGGTGAAGGAAGCTTAGTCAGTTAACAGTGACCAGTGACCAATAGAGACGCAACATCTCTCGACCCCCCTTACTCCAAAGGGGGGATTTTTGTGTCTCATTTTCCTGGTTCCCGTAGCTCCTAGCTCAAGCGCCCCTAGTATAAGAGTAGTAATACGACATGGATCGAATAAGATGAGTATTAACATTACAGGGACGATCGAGCGGCGCGATATTGGTACTGGGGCTTGGGCTTTGGTTGCAGATGACGGCACGACATATGAGATTCCTAGAGGGACTGCCAAGGAATTGCTGAAGGACGGACAAAAAGTGAAAGTTGCTGGAGAGGTAAAAGAAGATGTGATGAGCCTAGCGATGATCGGTCCAGTCTTAGAAGTAAAATCGTTTGAAATTGTCTGAAAGAGAATTCTGGTAGAGTGCGTTAAATAACGCACCCTACAAATTTTTGCTTTCCTGCATTAGTTAGCAGACACGACTTCTTGCAAGCGCGTTCTAAACTCCCCTTTGGGATGACCCCCTTTCACTTCGCCCACAATTTTGAAGTCGCCTTCTGGCGTATCGCAAATAATATAAGTGGGCCATCCCATTTCGGCTTTATCTGGATATTGAGTTAATAAAATCTTGCGATACTTGCGATAAGTTGTCGTATCTTGCATTTTGACATCGATAAATTCTAAGCCTAATTCTTCACTAACTTTGCGATCGTAGAAAGACATTTTATGGCAAATTCCACAGTCTTCAGACGAAAATTTAATCACTGCTAATGCCATGACTTGCAACCTCCGATAGTTGAATAGTTAAAAAGTTTCTCAAATCGAATCGATCGGACTTAAACTATATCAAGTTTACTAGCAATCGACATTTATAGAATTGCGATCGCCTTTGACATAAAAGCGACTGCATAAAAACTACAGATGCGATCGCAACATAGCTTTTAAATTCAGTACAATTACTGAGTTACGTTTATCACAAGAGCAAGCGCTCGTGCAAGCGGGGAAGCACGGGGACGCAGATGAAGGTTTGCTGTTATTACTAAGCGACTTCAGAGAATTTACGGACAAAATCAAGTCGAGAAACAGATATGCTTATTATCTGGAGCCGATCTAATGATTTTATGGAAAAACTTCTGAGCAGTGGTTAAGCGTAAATCTCTATTTTGGCGTTACGGTGTAGCAGTGTTGACAGTGGCGATCGCCTTAGTTGTCACGCTCTTTCTCGCTACCCTAATCCATAAAGAAAGCCCATTTATGCTGTTTTTCATTGCGATTTTGGTCAGTGCCTGGTGTGGTGGAATGGGAGCGGGATTAGCAGCAACCGCACTCGCAGCAATCTTATGCAACTATTTTTTTCTCCCTCCTCAATACGTGCTATCCATCGCGAGTTGGGAGCAAGGCTTGCGCCTAACGATTTTCGTTCTCGAAGCCATCTGTATCTGTACTGCTATTGCTATCCTTAACTCTGCTAGAGTGCGAGCGCAACAGAGCCAAGTCGCAGCGTTACATTGCCAAGCAACTTTACTCCAAAGTGAAGAACGTTTCCGTCTGCTAATTGAGGGAGTGAAAGATTACGCAATTTTCATGCTCGATGCTGATGGAATAGTTGCCAGTTGGAATGCAGGAGCGGCTAGAATTACAGGTTATAAAGCTAGAGAAGCGATCGGGCAACACTACTCTCGATTTTACACCTATACCGACGTAGAAAGCGGTATTCCCCAACAGGAATTACAAACAGCGATCGCGCAAGAGCGTCTGGAAACGGAAGGCTGGCGGATACGACGAGATGGCTCTAGGTTTTGGGCGAATGTCGTCACGACAGCTCTCAAAGATAGTAGCGGAGAAATTCAAGGTTTTTCTCAAGTCGTGCGCGATGTTAGCGATCGCCAACGTAGTGAAGAGTTGCTCCGCCAGAGTCAAGAGAGGTTGCATTTGATTTTAGAAGCATCGCAGATAGGAATTTGGGACTGGAATTTGCATACGCACGAACTTAAGTGGTCTTTGCAACAAGAGGCTTTATTCGATCTCGCACCTGGGACATTTGCAGGTACTTACGAAGCTGTTCTCGATCGGATTTATCCAGAAGATCGTGCTTCGTTCAGCGAAGCTATTACCCGCGCGCTGGAAAGAACGGGAGAATTTGAGCAAGAATTTCGCATTCTTAGTGCTGATGGTAATATTCGTTGGTTGGCGGGACAAGGTAAAGTTTTTTATGATGATGCCGATCGAGCGATCTGGATGACTGGAATTAATCGCAACATTTCCGAGCAGAAGCAAGCAGCAGCACGCATTCAAGCTGTAGAACGAGAAAAAGATTTTTTGTTGAAAGAAGTTCACCACCGCGTTAAAAATAATCTCCAAATGATTTCTAGTTTGCTTAGTTTACAAACAAACTATGTCAGCGATCGCCAAACGCTAGAAATTCTAAAATCGGGTGAGGCTCGGATCTTTTCTATGGCTCTGGTTCACGATCTCTTGTATCGCTCTCAATCTCAAAATTTCGTTCAAATTAATTTAGCTGATTATATTGAAACACTAGTTAATAATTTATACAGTATATATGACACTGCTAAACTCAATTGCAAGCAAGTTACTTTAAAACTTGCAACAGAACCAATTTGGGTAAGTATAGATATTGCTATTCCCTGCGGCTTGATTATTAACGAACTTACAACAAATGCAATGAAACATGCTTTCAAAAAGAGGCAATTTGGGCAAATTTGTATTGCAGTTCAATTTGAAGAACCTCAAACTCATAATCATGTCATTCTCAAAGTCAGCGATGATGGAATTGGATTACCGCTAGAACTTAATTGGCAAAATACTAAATCTTTAGGACTACAAATAGTCAATATATTAACCAACCAGCTAAAAGGAAATATTGAATTAACTAAAAAAGATTTTGGTACGGAATTCATAGTGAGATTTTCGATCTAGACTGAGTTTACAAAAGAATGAATATTCAAGCAAAAATATTGGTGGTTGAGGACGAAGGGATCGTTGCCAAAGATATAGAAAATCGGCTACAGAAGTTTGGTTACCATGTCTGTAAAACTGTCGCAACTGGAGAAGATGCGATCGCACAAATTAGCGAACTCAAACCAGACTTAGTACTCGTGGATATTCGCTTGCAAGGAGATATGGACGGCATAGCGGTAGCTCAATTTTTACATCATCATTTCGAGCTTCCTGTGGTCTATCTAACTGCAAGTTCCGACGAATACATTGTCACTAGAGCGCTGGCAACACACCCCTTTGGTTATATTGTCAAACCTTTTAGAGAGCAAGAACTAAAAACAACAATCGAGATCGCGCTAAATAAATATTTAGTAGAACAAAATCTCAAACAAAACAAATACTGGTTGAGAACTGTATTAAAAAGTATTAATAATGGCGTAATTGCTAGCGATACAGAAGGAAAAATTACTTTGATGAATCCAATTGCAGAAGCTCTGACTGGTTGGAATCGACAAGATGCCTGCGGTAAAGAAGCAACAGAAGTTGTCAAAATTATCCCGACACAAACTATATCAGAACACCCAATTCAACAAGCTTTACAGAAAGGAATAACAGTCGAGATTTCAGAGCGATCGCAACTGATCGATAAAAATGGTTTAGAAATACCCATTGACGACAGCATTGCGCCAATTAAAGACGATCGAGGAAACATTGTAGGCACGATGTTAGTTTTTCAGGATATTAGCGAACGACAGCAGGTCGAAGCTATGCATCAAAAACAAATCGAGCAAGAACAGATGTTGGTGCAAATGGAGAAGATGCACGAACTCAAAGATGATTTTTTAAGCACTGTTTCTCATGAGTTACGTACACCGATTGCCAACATGAAAATGGCAATTCAAATGTTAAAAACTTCTCCTAGTAGTGAAAAAAGACAACGATATTTAGAAATCTTGCAAGCAGAATGCAATCGAGAAGCTGAGTTGATTACCGAACTACTCGATCTGCAAAGATTAGAAACAGCGTCTTATCCCACCCTCGTACAAGAAGCGGTTAACTTACAAGAATGGCTACCTCAAATTATGGAGCCTTTTCTGATTCGCGCCCAAGAAAATCAACAATTACTAGAAATTCGGCTCGATCCTAATCTATCGCAAATCTTGACAGACCGCGCCAGTTTGGAGCGAGCGATCGCCGAACTAGCAAACAATGCCTGTAAGTATACTCCAATGGGAGGCGCGATCGTCGTAAGCGTGCAGCCGCAACTTGCGCCTTGCACCGCTTACCAACTACCAACTACACGCACGATCTTTACCGTCCGCAACCAAGCAGAAATTCCCGCAACAGAATTACCAAAGATTTTTGAAAAATTTTATCGCATTCACAACAGCGATCGCTGGAAACAAGGGGGTACGGGATTAGGATTAACTTTAGTACAAAAATTGGTAGAACACCTTCAAGGAACGCTTCAGGTAGAAAGTCAGGAAGGGTGGACTACATTCACTATGGAATTACCTGATGAGCAGGGAGCAGTTATCAGCGATCGGTGACCAGTTATCAGTTATCAGTGTAGAGATGTTACATGTAACGTCTCTACAAAGTAACTCACTTCTTAACTACTTTTAACTGAGCGAGACTCGGCTCGGTGCATCCGGTAATGTATCCATCACTGGCTTGAATCTGTTGTAGGTATTCCAATGCTTCTGAGGTGATGATTTCTCCTGGCATTAAAATAGGAATCCCTGGAGGATAGGGACAGATAAGTTCTGCACTGATGCGATCGCGTGTCTGATGAAATGGTAGTGTTTCTGTTGGAGCAAAGAAAGCCTCACGCGGTGTGAGAAGAGAATTCGGAATTCGGAATAACGCTTCGCTTCGCCTTCGGCTGACGGAATTCGGAATTTGGAGTTGGTTTTGACTTTTAACTTTCGACTTTTGACTTACTTGTGTAGATCTTTCACCCAGAACAGCAAAACCTTCTACCAGACGCTCGATATCTGCTACTGTGTTGCCCAAGGAAATAATAAACGTGAGGTTCTGTAAAGATGGTAATTCGGCTGTAACGCCTAATTCTTGATGCAAGATTTCATCCGCCTCAAATCCCGCGATCCCCAAACCGGAGACAGTGACGGTAAGTCTCGTCTCGTCAAGTGCAACAAAGCCTGAGCTTTTTGCTGGCAGATGTAAAACTGAAAGATTGGGAATTTGACTAATCCGGTTTCTGGCTTCATCCGCTAAACGCAAAGTTTTCGCCATCAGTTCCTCGCCGTATAATGCCATTTGTTGCCGTGCGGCATCTAGGGAGGCTAAAAGTAAATAACTGGGACTGGTAGATTGTAATAATTGTAAGGATTTATTTAGGCGATCGCGATCTATTCTATTGCCGCTAACGTGTAGCATTGAAGCTTGAGTCAATGCCCCTAAAACCTTATGAGTTGACTGTACGCTTAAATCTGCGCCAGCTGCTAAGGCAGGGGTAGGCAATTCGGAATGAAAGGCAAAGTGGGAACCGTGCGCCTCGTCAACTAATAAAGGAATATTATGTTGATGAACTACAGCAGCGATCGCATTTAGATCGCCACATACACCGTAATATGTCGGATATACCATCAACACCGCTTTGGCATCGGGATGTGCGGCTAAGGCTGCGGCTACTGCTTCAGGAGTGATGCTGTGAGCGATATCCAGCACCGGATCGTATGCAGGAGCAATGAAAATAGGGACAGCACCAGAGAGAATTAGACCTGCGATCGCTGAATTATGCACGTTACGCGGCAGAATAATCTTATCTCCTACCCCACAAGTTGCTAAAATTGCTGCCTCTACACCACAAGTTGAACCGTTGACTAAAAACCAGGTTTTTTCCGCTCCAAACGCGACTGCGGCTAATTCTTGCGCTTCCTGAATGATTCCTTGGGGTGCAAATAGGTTATCTAACTCCGGCAATTCTGGTAAGTCAGCACTAAATATGGCTTTACCAAAGTAATTCACTAGCTGCTGGGTGATTCCTTCTCCCCGTTTATGTCCTGGGGTATAGAAAGGAGCATGATTGATTCGAGTTGCACATTGCCAAAGAGCCTCCAGAATTGGAGTTTTGGCTTGAGAGATGATGTCAAATTCCATCAGGCATACACTAGCAGCGTCAAGACGATCGTATAACAATATGCATGTATACCTGCACGCGCGATCGCGATCGCCCCACTAAAATCGTACTTTTATTTGTACGGGCGAGTTTTAGTGAGAGATCTTCGTTAGTTATTCAGGATTCTAGCTAAACCCACCCCTGCGAATTTTTCACTTTTAGCTTTTAACTTGCTTACCAGCCGTCTTCTTCTGGCGTAGAGTGTCCCCAAATTTCTAAATCCAAGTCGTTCAAATAGGTAATCGCGTTGCCAATCTGAGGTTTTGTCCCATGAAGTTCTAAATCGAACCAACCATCATCGCGTCCATTCGCACTCAGTAAAGCCGCCAAAATGTTTACAGTAATCCCACACTGGGAAGTGAGGCGAGAAATGACTGGTTCGCTATGCAAGCCTTTGGGTATGCGAATCTTGAGCCGAGTTTGAGTTGGTCTATGCGTACCTAATTCCACATCGCTTGGAATCGCCATAGTTATCTCCCATAAAGGTTAGTTTTTACATCTGAGATCTGAGATCGCAGCTCTACAAGCTATAGCCTTAATCAACGGTTAACTTATCGGAATAGTGTATTTATTAGTTGCGATCGCTATTATACCGACTGCACAGCAGAAAAGCAATCGGACAAGAAGTAAAGATTTATTACTATTATTTGATTTTTTGCAGATTTGGTAATTTGTCACGGGTAATTTGTCACGCACCACTCACCGCTGTATGGGTGCATGGCTGTGCGTCCCTACTCACAACTCCCTGGTAACTGACAACTGATAACCGATGTAATATTTTCAATATCTGCTTGCGATTGAGCGGTATCTGGAGTCAGCAATACTTGAATTTCATCGAAAAAAACCTCAGTTCTCGGTAGAGAAATGGTTGCAGCTATTGATTGTTTTACATCTGCATCGAGATGTTTGTACATCAAGCTGAGATGGGGATTGAGAGTAAAATCGGCAGGGGACTGGGAGTGATTCCGAATTGACTCTGTAATCTGACTTAAGATTATACTGGGATGAAATTGGACGAAAAGAGTTTTCGTAAATTGGTCTGTATATAAGACGCGATCGCACTGTAAACTAAAAGCGTTAATTCCTCGAACTGCCTGCTCTAAAATTTCAGTTAGAGATGCATCATCTGCAAATTCTCCCCAGTAAATTGTAACGTGAGGCGTGAAGGAGAAAGCAGCGTAATTTTCGGCAAGGCGATCGATAGCTTCCTGAAAGAAGATTCTATCGGCGGTGGCGGGAATTAACCAAAATGCTACTTTTTGACCCATAAGTGGCTAGTGGCTAGTGGCTAGTGGCTAAAATTACTTCCTTGTCTCCCTTGTCTCCCTTGTCTCGCTTGTCTCCCTTGTCTCCCTTATCTCCCTTGTCTCCCTTGTCTTCCTTGTCTTCCTTGTCTCCCTGGTCTCCCTGGTCTCCCTGGTCTCCCTTGTCTCCCTTGTCTCCCTTATCTCCCTGGTCTCCCTTGTCTCCCTTGTCTCCCTTGTCTTTCTCTACGCCGACAAAGGTGGGGGAAAGCAAATATCGTGCTGAAATTGAGCTACATCTTCGGTGCGGTGAATTGGTAAGATATACTCTAAATTTTCGTGAGGACGAGCAATAATGTGATGGGAAAGAATCTCGCCGCCATTAACCCGCAACACAGCTGCTAAGCCAGCCGTAATAGCTACATTCACCTCAGAAACAGCGCCTCTGATGATAACTGTAATGCGACCGAGATCCGTGTTTTCGTATGCAACAAGAGTCACCAGCGCCGCTTTACACATCGCATCCCCAGCTTCCACAGCAGCAGGAACGCCCGCAGTCTCAATCATACCGATCGCTAATGTTGCCACTTTATCAGTTGTCAGTTATCAGTAAGCAGTTACCACACACTACATCCTACACTCTTTCCCGACTCCCGACTCCTGTACGGGCGGGTTTAGCAAACATTTTGACTGCTAGAACTAGACATTTCGGGTCAAAACCCGCCCCTACCGACTCCCGACTGTCCAATCGAGAGATACTTAACTAGGAACGATATATTTGGATATAGTTGTCTCTATTAAACAGACAAAGGAAGTACCGATGGAACGCAAGCATTCAGAAGTCTTGACACTGGTATCTCGTAGTGGAAAGGTTCTCTCTACTTTCCTGCTGTCTGTAGGTATTGCAAGTGCTGGAGTTGCTAGCGCTAATAAGCCCATTCTTGCCCAAACAGCTACCCAAACTAACATTAGCCAAGAAAGACAGGTAGCGCAGTTACAGCCAAATAGCCAACAACAAAGTCCAGTCCAACAGCAAGTTCAAGCCGAAGCAAATCGCATATTTAGCCAGACGTTAACGATATTTAACATTCTGCTTGCCGTCCTAGTACTCATTTTAGCTTTGGCGATCGCGACTCTGTTTTTGCTACGGCGATCCGTGGTGCGCGAGGTAGCCGATTTAGTTGCAGCACGGATTAAAGAGGTGGGAGAGTTAGAAAGTAAGCTGAATACTGCTAACCAAGAAGTGAAAAAGCTGTTGCGTGCAGCTCAAGGTATCGCTGAGGATATGGATAATGAGGCAGATACTTTACACCAAGAAATTAATGCTAAAAGAAATAATCTCTCTCAGCTAATTTCTGAAGTCTACCAAACTAAGAATCAAGTCTTATCAGATCTAGCTACTCAAGTCAATAGTTCTAAACAAGCATTAGAAAATTTAGAAAATCAGTTCTCTACACAACTGACAGATTTACATTTAGGAGCGCAGAAGCACAGAGATTTAATATTACGTAATTTAGAACAATTAGGGGCTGATTTTTCACCTCAACTGATGGAATTGCAAGCCGACGTACAAGCACAAAAAGATGCGATCGTGCAGAATTTGAAGCGATCGGAGCAAGACTTTATCCAACAATTAAATGATATCCAAGGGACGACTCAAAAGCAACGAGAAGCTATTTTGGGGAACTTAGAACAATTAGCAGTTGCTTTTACTCACCAACTCTCAGAATTTCAAATTGACGTGCAAGGACAAAAAAATGTTGCATTACAACAATTTGAACAGACGAAAACAAATTTTGATACTCAGGTTTTAGCATTACAAGCAGATGCACAAGCACAAAAATCTCTAACGTTGCAAGAATTCGAGCAAGCGAAATCGGAGTTTGATGGTGAGTTATCAGTAATACAAGCAGAAATAGAAAAGCGTAGGGATACTGCTTTACGACAGTTCGTGCAAGCAAAAACAGATTTCGACACTCAAGTTAATGCCTTCAATGCCGATATTGTCGAGCAAAAAGATAGTTCTCTAAAAAACTTCAGGCAAGTAGAAGGTACATTTATTACTCAATTGTTTGAACTGGAAAAGCAGGCAGCAAATCAGAAAGATTTAACAATCCGCAATTTAGAAAGACTGAGTGCGGATTTTGCACCTCAACTAGCTGCGTTGCAAGCAGAGGTACAGGGACAAAAAGACGGTATTTTGAGGAAATTACAACAGTCAGAAACAGCATTTGTAGCACGGCTTAATGAGTTACAACAGCAGTCACAAACTCAAAGAAATTTACTAGTAGAAAACTTAGAAAGATTGAGTCTGGAGTTTGCGCCTAAGCTAGCAGAAATGGAAGCAGATGTGCGGGAACAGAAAGATACAATTTTGCAAAACCTGAGCAGATCGGAAACAGATGTTGTAAAACAACTATCAGCACTGCGGGGAAATATTCAAAAGCAGCGAGACGTTGTGATTCAAGGCTTGAAACAAGCGGAAGCAGATTACAAGCAACAATTGAATGCGATTCAAACAGAGGTGCAAGCAGAAAGAAACACAATTTTACAAAATCTCAGATCCTTACAATCTGAATTTGCGCCACAACTAGCTGAAATTAAAACTGAAACTGCACGAAAGTTTCAAGAACAAAACGATTTGGCGCTAGAGAGTATAGCAAAGTTGCGCCAAGCGATCGCCGCTCAAATTTCTGCATCTGGGACAAAACTGCAAACGGAAATCGAGCAAGCCATTCAAAACCTCAAAACGCGAGAAGTTGAGTATGAATCTGAGGTGGAAAATACTCAAGCTGGAATTAAATCTCAACAAGATCGGACAATTCAAAGCATAGCAGAACTGGAAACCGAAGCGAGAAATAAACTTTCGGGTATTCAAGCAGAAATTCAAACTCGGAAAGATAAAACGTTGCAAGCGATCGATAAATTAGAAACCACGCTGTCTAGTTTCTTAAAAGATTTGCAATCGGAGGCAACAACCCAGAAAGAGTTAATTTTGCATAATTTAGCAGAAGTTGCTCCCAAAGCGATCGCAGAAGCGGCATTTGCTGAAATGACTGAGAAATTAGAGGAATTGACAGCGCAGATCGAACGCCTGAGATCGAATCAACCGCACTTATTCCTTAACCCAGAAGATTGTGTAAATCAGGGTAATACTTTATTTGCTGAAGGTAGATACGAAGCTGCTGTTGTCGCCTACAATCGGGCTTTAGAATTGAAACCCGATAACCCCGATGTATGGTATCAACTAGGAATAGCACATTGGGAATTACAACAATACGAAAAAGCGATCGCAGCATACGATAAAGTATTGGAAGTTCGTCCTAACAATCCCGAAACTTGGTATCAACGGGGTTTGGCATTGAAAGAATTAAAACGCTATGAAGGTGCATTTGCGGCGTTTAATAAAGTCCTCAAAGTCGAACCAAATGATGAGAAAGCTTGGTTCCAACGCGGGATTGTGTTAGGAAGAGCGAACAAACTGGCTGAAGCGATCGCGGCTTATGACAAAGCAGTAGAAATTAACCCACAATACTATCAAGCTTGGATCGATCGCGGTGTTGCTTTAGGAAAACTACAACGCCATGAAGAAGCGTTTCAATCATTTGACAAAGCCGTACAAATAAAACCCGATAGTGCAGTAGCGTGGTTGAATCGGGGAATGGCATTAGAGGTATTGGAAAGGTATGAAGACGCGATCGCATCTTACGATAAGGCGATCGAATTTAATCCCGACTCATTCAAAGCTTGGAACTCTAGAGGATATCTCCTCGTACAACTAGAACGGGATGCAGAAGCATTAACGAGTTTCGATCGCGCTCTACAAATTAAATCTGATTATTCCAATGCTTATTACAATAAAGCTGCCTGTTATGCTTTGCAAGGACAAGCCGAATCTGCCTTAGAAAACTTGCAGCAAGCAATTAAACTCAATCCCAGCCACCGCGAAGAAGCACAAGCCGATCCCGATTTTGAAGGGTTAATTAACGATCGGCGCTTTCAGCAAGAAATTGGGGGATAAAAGCGAAAAGGAGTTTACTACAGAAAACAAATTCAGCGTCCTGTTAAATCAGTTTTATTAGTTAAAGAATAAATCAGTTTAACTTTCAGGTTCGCTACTAATTTCTATGTCTAAATTATCCTCGTCAATATAAATATAAAGTACGTTAGGCTGACAGCAAACTTGGCAGTCTTCCACATAAGATTGCTGCATTCCCCCGCTAAGATCGACAAACGTAGCATTAGGTTCGCCACAATAAGCGCAGAGATATTCAGATGTATTTTGCATATGCGATCGACCTACTAAAATATTATTCAGAAACTTGTACGAGATTGGCAATCGCATCTCCAAGGCGAGTAAAATGATTTGAATTCAATGCCAGGAGAATGTTTACATGTGCTTTCAAGACAGCTTGAGCAATCAAAGCATCAAAAATGCCACCAACTGGAACATTTATGGCTATCGAGCCAAGCAAGCGGGATGCTGAGAATGACTGACAAGTAGTGCAGCAACCAAAACAGAAGTATCAAACAAAACTCTCACTAAGCTATAGCGCTAAGCATACACAAAAATCGGTACTCGCTTAAAGGCGGGAATTCCACATTTAGGATCGATCCTTGCCTTAAATATCGCGTTAACTTCGGGATAAAACATGAAAGCCGTCCCTTGACGCACGGAACCAAAAATAATCTCTACATTTTCCATCTTGCCTGCATCACCCTGCACTGTGAGGCGCTGATGCTCTTGCAATCCTGCTTTTTCGGCATCGGTTGAATGCATTAATATACAATTTCGATGCGGCATTCCCCGATAGCGATCGCCTTCTTTGTACACTACAGTATTATGTTGTGAATAACTGCGTCCAGTCATCAAAATTAAGCTAAGACTGCGAGTAGATTCACAGATGCCAAAATCTTGCGGCTGAGGTGCGTGCAGTTGGGGTAAAAGCGTAACAAACATCTTGGCTTTACCTGATGGGGTAGCAAATTTAGGTTGTTTAAAGATGCGTCCGCCAATGGTAAATTCTTCTTTAGTTTCGTCAATAGTTGCCATTTGCTCGAAACCAGGGATGGTTTTGGCGATGAGTTGACGCACGTATTTTGTATCTTGAAGTTTGCGCCATTGAATCGGTTCTTCCCCGTGAAGCCGATGGGCTAATTCCGCGATAAATTCGACTTCTGAAATTAAATCTCCGTCTTTAATATGGGTTTTGCCTTCATCATTGAGCCGGACAAAATTATTACCAGATTCAGTCGTTGTTTTGTGTGGATTTTCAAATCTATTAAATACTGGAATGATAATTGTGTTTTTCTTAGCTAAGCCGTGGAAGTGTCCTAAATTTGGTTTTGTTGCGAGGTAGATAATGGTTTCGATGTTACCTAATGCCCGCTTAGCTTGGGTTAAATCTGGGTTAGCAGCATATAAATTACCACCCACACAAATTAACGAATCTACCTCACCCGCATCCGCAGCGTCAATTAAATTACGGGCGCGATAGCCGGGATTGCGGTTGAGCGATCGCCCTAACAATTTTTCTAAAGTTTGTTGAATTTCTGGCTTCAATTTTGCCGTGACACCCATCGAGCCAAACCCTTGCACGTTGGAGTGTCCGCGAATCGGCATCGTGCCAGCACCCTCTTTACCTGCATTTCCTGTGATTAAGGCTGTATTGGCGATCGCATAGACGTTATCTACCCCATTTTCGTGTTGTGTCGCCCCCATTGCCCAAGCAAAGACCACACCTTTTGAAGTCCCGATAATGCGGGCTGCTGCTTCAATTTCTGCTTTGGAAATGCCGCAAGTAGCTACAATAGTTTCCCATTCAGTAGAAATAGCATAATCTACGACAGCTTCCCAATCTTCAGTTCGATCGCGTAGATAATCAATTTGAATGAGATTTTGTTCGATTAATGCTTTTTGAATCCCCACAAATAAAGCAACATCACTACCAGGAATCAACTGAAGATAGAGTGAAGAAATATCCGATCCGGTGAAGAGAGATTTAAGCGGGTATGCAGGTGAGGCGAATTTAACTAACCCAACTTCTACAACTGGATTGACCACAATAACTTTACCACCGCGATCGCGTAATTGAATTAATTCGTTCATCAAACGCGGGTGGTTTGCAGGCGCATTCGAGCCAATTAACACTACACAGTCTGCTTTTTTTAGACTATCTAAACTTACCATTGAAGTACCGGAACCAAACATTTCCTTCAAACCTACGGTAGAAGGAACATGGCACAAATCGGAGCAATCTGCTAAGTGATTCGATCCCAAAGCCCGGATCGTTAATTGCAACAAAAATGCCGCTTCGTTAGACGATCGCCCCGAACTATAGGACGCAACTCGTTCTGGAGGGTGGCGAAAAGCTGTTTCGGCAATTTGATAAATCTCTTCCCAAGAAATACGTTCGTAATGAGACTTTCCTTCACGTAAAATGACAGGAAAGCTAAGACGACCGAGACGATCTGCTTCTAGAGAGGACAACTGCTGGAGTTCGGTAATTGTGTGGCGATCGAAAAAATGCCGTTCTACTGGCGGTTGCAGTTCGGCAGAAATAGCCTCTACACTCTTCATGCAGCGTTGTAGCGGTTCGTCTAGTTCGTTGCGAAACCCGCCTTTTTGTCCGCCCGTTCCCCAAGCACAAGATAGGCAAGAGCTTTTATGTAATAGAGTTTGCCACAGTTTCGGTCCCTCTGGAGACAACGTATGTTCTGCCCAATACTGAATTACAGGTAATCCACCACCCATCTCTGGGGTGTTGTGCTTCTCGCCGTTGTGGTTTGAGTGGGATTGTTCCTGTTTTGTATCTGCGTCCATACGGTTCTCTCCTAGCACGGCTTAAGTGCATCCTCTCCTTCAATGTAACGAGAATTGGAGGAGATAAAAAATTTCTCTAGGATGATTTTTGTGTCAGCAAGCAGAAGCCAGGCGATCGCGAGGTTATATGGTATTTCCCATGCGGGTGTAATACATTCGTAGGGGCGCACAGCCGTGCGCCCCTACAGATCCGTAATCGCGATAAAACCGTTCTCAAGAGCGTTTAAATCGCCTCATTTTCTATTTCTACTAATATTCTTTCAGCTTCAACGCACAATCGATCGTGACACTCACCATTACTAGCAATTAAACCGCCCCATTGACTGACATCTTCTTTGTTATAAATTAAAGGAGTTCCATCAAAGTGTGTTAGTTTTCCTCCAGCTTCTGTAAGAATCAACTCTGGTGCGGCTAAGTCCCAATCTTTAGGGGCAGATTTACCAGAAAGAGAAATATAAACATCTGCTTGTTGTTCTACAATAGCAGCTATTTTTCCGCCAATACTACCCACACTCTTTTGTTTTTTACATAGTAATTTAGATAAAACTTTCTCTAATTTCTTACCTCTGTGCGAACGACTCACAACTATTGTAAATTCTTCAACATTCTGCCGTTGAGAAACTTTTACTTGTTGAATATTGCCATCGCGAGTTTCAACAAATGTTCCGCCTCCTAATGTAGCAAAATAAAGTTTTTCTACTTCTGGATAGGCTACGACTGATAACACCGGACGACCATCTTTAACCAAAGCAATGTGAATTGTATATTCTCCAGTTTTATCGATAAAATCTCGCGTACCATCTAAAGGGTCAATTATCCAAACCCAAGATTTGGTGGGTTGTGGTGTAGAAGATTTATAAGTTTCTTCGGTAATGTAGGCAAATTCTTCCTGTCCCAAGTTAGTTTGCAGGCGATCGAGGATATAACGATTCACGGCTAAATCTGCTGAGGTGACAGGACTACCTTGCTTATCTTTAATGTCTAGGTTGTCTTTATTTTCACCATAATAGTAAGACCGGAGAAGATAGGATGCGCCCCAACCAACAGAACGAGCGATCGCGAGAATTTCTTCTAAAGCTGGCATGTATTTATAACTGTAATCGTTTTACCCCCATTAATTCTAGTTGTAGAAACGGAAGTCTTGCATCTTTAACTCGAAAATTGCTGCCGCGCTTTGCTAGCAAGCTGTTGAATTGCCTGAAGTTCGGGTTCTGGTGTCTGGCTTTCCATTCCCAGCCATAATAAATACTCAATGTTTCCTGCTGGACCCTGGATTGGCGACCAGGTTAAGCCGCGGTATTGCCAGCCTAGTTCTCGCGATGTTTGGAGAACTTGAAAAACTGCCTCTGCTTGGTCGTTAGGATCGCGCACGACTCCTTTTTTACCAACTCGCGATCGCCCAACTTCAAATTGAGGTTTTACTAATAATATCGTCTCGCGAGGCTCGATTAAAAGTTGCCACAATGCAGGCAAAACTTTAGTTAAGGAAATAAATGATACATCAACGACGGCTAAATCAGCTGGTGCTGCATTGCCATATAATTCTTCTGGGGTGAGATGGCGTAAATTCGTCCGTTCCCGCAGTACGACACGCGGATCGTTACGCAAGCGCCACTCGACTTGTCCGTAACCGACATCGACACCGTAGACTTGTTTTGCACCCGCTTGCAACAAGCAATCGGTAAAGCCTCCCGTAGATATTCCCCCATCTAAACAAATTCTGTCTGTTACAGAAATAGTAAATTCAGCTAAAGCTTTGGCAAGTTTTTCTCCACCTCTAGACACATATGGCGATCGCGCTTTAATTTCAATTTTTGCGGTGGTTTCAATTTCCGTACCAGCTTTATCAATGACTTGCCGATTGACCATGACTTCCCCCGCCTGAATCAGCCGTTGTGCTTGCTGGCGCGAGGTACATAAATTTAATTCTACTAATAAAGTATCGAGTCGTTGTTTAGTCAAGGCAATTCACTCTTGCGGTAATATCAATTTCATAGCGCGATCGAGAATGACTTCGCGATCGACAATTTCTGCTAATGCTTCTGGTTCGTAAAGTCCTTCTGCTACTTCTAAAGAGGCATAATCAATTGCATCAGGATAAGCTTCTTCTAAAGCTACGTACAGTTCCTCTAATGTTAAATAATACCCTCCCGCTTTACGTCGCTTATTCTTTTTTTGGATAGCTCGTACCGAATTGCGAATTGATACTTCCCAGGAGGCGGTTGAGCGATTTTCAACTTGTTGCTTAATCAGATGTAACAGGAGAATAACAGCATAGCTGCCAATAGCACTAATTTTATCGTCGCGACTCATTTCTTCTAATTCTTCAACAATCTCCAATGCTGCTGGGACATCACCTTTGAGCAGTAAATCTTTTAACTCTAGTAATTCTTCCATGACTAGCACCTCAAAATACATCCATCTCTATTCCGATTAATTCAGAGTATTATGCTAAATTTTCTATAACTCGAATCGCCACAGCGATCGCATTACCACCTGAATCTTCTTGCTGTTTTAATAATATCTCCTCACTACTCGTTCGCTGGGCAACAACAGTACAAATGCAAGCTGCGGCAAAGTTATAAACTCCCGCCATTTTAAACAGCGTACCGGATTCCATTTCATAGTTAAGTATATTCAACCGTCTATATTCTGCTGTAATTCCTTGTAGCGATCGCATTAAATGCGGATTGGCAGAATCGACTCGTTCCTGTCCTTCATAGAACGTATCCACCGAAGCTGTAATTCCTAAATGATACTCTACTCCTAACTCCCGTGCTGCCTGGACTAAAGCCACCGTGAGGAAAGGATCGGCAGCGGCGGGATATTCTACAGGTGCAATATCGTTGGCTGCACCCTGACGACACAAAGCCGCCTGACTGATGACAATACTTCCTGCTGGTACGTAGTCTTGGATCGAACCGCAAGTTCCGATGCGAATAATTTGCCGAATTCCCAACTGCACTAACTCATTCACCACAATACTTAGGGAAGGCGCACCCATGCCACTTGTCGCCGCTAAAAGCGATCGCCCATTCGCTAAATTGCCGATATAACTATTTAAACCGCGATTTGCCGATAACAAGCGATCGCCCTGTAAATAAGTTTTGGCGATGAAATGCGATCGTTCGGGATCTCCCGACAACAGCGCTATTGTGGGGGGTACAGTACCCAAGTCGTCTCGCCCAAAACCCAAGTGATACAAACGCTTACTTGTCATAACTTACTATAAACCAGTATTTTTACCATCTCATCATCTTCGCGATCGTCACTAACCACGGGAAAACTAGCTAAATTTCCCTAGTTTTGCTATGGGCATTGTAGGAATCTCAAGGTTACGGTTGTACAGAATTTACTCTTACGGACAAGATCGTTCCTTTACATAAGCGAAACAGCATGAATTACGAAATAGAAACCGAAAATTTTCTTAAAGATTTAGAACGAGTTGCTCAAGTGAGGGTAGAAGTTGCTAACTATCTGGAACAGATGGCTGAAACGATCGAACTAGCAGAATTAGAAGGAAAAATCTCTTCTGGTGGACTTGGTTTAAATAGCCAGTTAGAAGACATAAAAGCGGTAGAAAATGATTTACGTCGAGGAGTATTTCGGCTTTTAGTTTTAGAGAATATGAAGCGAGATAAGACTACCTTTTGGAATGCTTTGATTGGCGAAAATTTATTATATAGCGATCTCAATTCATATACGGCTATCTTAACTATTTTACGTTATGGCAAGGAGAAGAAGGTTACAGTTTATTTTAACGATGACACGAAACCCGAACAATTAGATTTTCAACAATTCAAACAAACTTATACAATCGAACCTTCAGAAGCAAAGCAGTTAAAACAAGATGAGCAACAGATATTTCCTAATGTTAGCCATGCCTTAGTCGAATATCCTTTACCCTTATTAGAAAAAGGTATAGAAATTATTGATAGCCCTGGTTTAAATGATACGGAAGCTCGGTTAGAAGGAACTGTTTTTCCCGAATTTTTAGGTTCGTTAAATACATTTCTCACCAAAGAAAGAGCGATCGCGCAACTGCGACAAGCAAGAACTATAGCGCGTCAAGCTTATACTCGCACTCACGCAGCGATCGAGCGTCGTATTCCTTTATTAGCGCAAGATGTCGATCGATTAAAGCGCAAAATTAATTCTCTAGAACCGGAATTTAAAAAGTTAACTGGTATTCGCGATCGCTTTCAACAAGAAATTCGCAGTATGAGAGATATCCAAGCAAAAGAAATTGCCGATTCATTTCGTAACTATATCTTAAATCTAGGTAATACTTTTGAAACTGATTTTTTAAGCTATCAACCAGATTTAAAACTATTTGATTCTTTGAGCAAAAACAAGCATGATGCTTTCAATACAGTACTAAAAAAAGTATTTGAGCAGTATAGAGCAATTCCTAGTCTACTGAGGTACGATTAATAGTAATGTTGTGTATTCTGCCCAGATAAAAATGAAGGCATA